>JBGTHX010000473.1:0-4169 GCA_041746055.1 Lewinella sp.
GCCCTTTTCCGCACCAACCAGTCCTTCGCCAGCCTCCTCCTGTTCGGCTACGCCCTGCTGCTGCAGGTGCCTGCCCTGGTCTTCGGCCCGCCGGAGCCCCCGGGGGTGGAGTGGACCTACTTCGGCGGCTGGCTGCACGACGTGGCGGACGGGACCTGGCTGGCGCTCCTGCTGCCGCCCGTGCTGCTGGCCCTGGCGGGCATCGCGGCCAACTACATCTCCGACCGCTACCGCTTCTCGGCCACGAGCACCCAGTTTCCCGGCCTGGTGCTCATTCTCATGTGGGGCGTGGTACCCGCCTTCCACGCCTTCCACCCCGCTCAGGTGGGCAATCTCTTCCTGCTGCTGTCGCTCGGTGCCCTGGGTAGTACCTATAAGAGCCAGACCCAGGACGTGGCACGCTTCAACGCCGGCTGGTGGATCGGTCTGGCCGCGCTGCTACTTCCCAGCTACCTGCTGTTCGTGCCCGCCTTTATCGTAGGCATCAGCATCTTCAGCACGGCCGGTCTGCGGCACATCACCCAGTTGCTGACGGGCATCCTGATCGCCTGGTTCCTCGGGGGCACCGTGGCCTATCTCAACGGGGCGTGGCCGGAATTCTTGGAGGGTCAGCTGGCGGCTTTCGGATTCGGGACCTTCGCCGCGGCGGGCAGTTACGACCTGATCGGTCTGGCGCTGCTGCTGGTCGCGGCGCTGGTGACCCTGGTAAGCGGCGGAAATTCCCGCGTCCTGCTGAGCCTCGAGGGGGCCAAGAACATTTCCTTTATCTACTGGGTGTTGCTCTTCACGGCGCCGGTGGCCTTCGGCAGCGCGGTGACCGGGGTGGTAGACGCCCAGGTGATCCTGCCCCCGCTGGGGATCCTGCTCGGGTTATGGCTGGCGCGCCGCAACGAGGCGCAGGCGGAGTTCTACCATCTCCTGGTCTTCGTAGCCGCGCTGGTGCTGACGGTAATGCAGCTGCGCGGCTAACAAATCGACGTGCCGGGGGTTAAGGCAGCAAATTTCAACCCCAGTTTCTCATGGCCGGATTTTTAAACGAATTCAAAAAATTTGCCGTCAAGGGTAATATGATCGACCTGGCGGTGGGCGTGGTGATCGGCGCCGCCTTCAATAAGATCGTGGACGTGCTGGTGAAGCAGATCATCACGCCGCCCCTCGGCTACCTGACCACCGGCATCGAACTGGCCAACCTGCAGTGGGTCCTGAAGCCCCCCACTGTGGAGCCGGACGGCACCGTGACGGATCCCGGCGTGGTCATCATCTATGGCCTCTTCCTGGAGGCCATGATCGATTTTCTCATCATTGCCTTCACCCTCTTCATCATTATCCGCTTCCTCAACTCCCTCCGGGAAAAGGCGGAGGATACCAACAACCAGGAAGTGCCCACCCCGAAGGATATTCAGCTGCTTACCGAGATTCGGGACGAAATGAAGCGGAGGAACGATCCCGCTCCCCCAGTGACAGCGCCGCCCCGACCCTGACGCCCGCCAGGGCCGGCCGGCCGGTACCGAAGAGGCTGAACAGCTTGTCCGAGGAGGCAAACAACCGGAAGCTACCCGGGGAGAGGTAGAGGTTGGCGCCCAGGTTGGTTCCCAGTCCCGAGCGGTGGTTGACGTTAAGCCCGACTTGCAGCCACTCCGTAATGCCGTAGTTGGCGGTCACCGCCACCGCAGCGGCGGACTCGCCCAAGCGGTCTTCCAGGACCAGCAGGGCGCCCGCCGTCAGCCGGTCCGTGACGTCGTACTCACCGCCCAGGTAGAATTTCGGTGCCAGATCGGTACGAAAGGAGGCGGACTCGCGTACGGGGTCGAAGGTGTTTACTAGGGTATCGAGGGCGGTGTCGAAAGAGACGGAGTCCCGCAGCAGTTCGCCCAGGATGTCCAGTCCGGTATAGGAGGTCGTACCCGTAAACCGCAGGCTGGTGACGCCTTCCGTCCAGTTGATTGACGCACCGAGATCGGTAGCCGAGGCATTCAGCCGCAGCCGGTCGAGGTTCACGGCCACCCCGAAGTCGAAGGCTACGCCGGAGTTAGCGCCGAACAGGTCCGCCGGATTGAGCCGCTCGGGCTGATAGTCGAAGCGGATACTACTTAGCTCGTCCTCAATGGCGATAGCGTTGACGGTATGCAGGGTCACGTCCTGGTCAAGGGTAAGGGCGTAGTTCTCCGTACCGGTGGTGAGCCGCAGCGTACCGCCCTCCCGGGTCTGGAGGACCGATGAGCCCGCCAGATACTTCACCCGGGCTCCGATGGCCACCGCGCCGGAAAGCGCGTAGCTCAGTCCCGCGCCTACCTCCTGGAAGCTGACCACGGTGCCGCGCGGGGCGATATCCACCGTAGCCCCGATAAAGGGGGCATTGCCCAGCACGACCAGGTCCACCAGGTCGCCGCGGTACTCCGCCTCTCCGTCCAATCGCAGGCGGTGGTAGGCCGAGAAGGCCAGCCGGCTGCCACGCACGGCGATGCCGAGCGTCTCGATGGAGAAGAAGTCCTGGGCGGCGTTCCGGTCCCGGGTCAGGGCGGAGAGGGCGTTCAGGTCCAGGACGCGGTCGCCGCCCGAGTCCACGTACAGATCGCCGTAGCTGAGGTTTTCCAGGCGCAGGTCGTTGGACACGCCGGGAAGGCCCACCGTGAGCCGTCCGGGCAGGAAGTGGACCATGGCCGGATTGTGGTAGGTCGACTGCCAGCTGCCCGAGAGCAGGGGGGCGGTCAGGTTCTGGGCACCCAGGGTGTGCGCGTACGCCACGAGCAGGGCCGGCAGCAAAAAGATGAGCGGTTTCCTCATGGCTGTTCTACGGTTACCCGCGCGCCGATGCGGACGCGCAGGGATTGGTCGTTGTTGATCCGCACCGGCAGGCTGCCCTGCCCGGTAGTGGCAAAGGAGGTTTCCAGTACCAGGTACTTGGCGCGCCGGATGAGCTCCAGCCGGTCGCCGGCAACGTCCAGGTCAGTGGTGGTGGAGGTGCCGGCCCGCACCAGCAGCAGGGCTCCGTCGGCAAGGTCGGTGAGCGGTCCGCCCAGGGAATCGATGAAGGTGCCGGTGAGTAGCACGTCGAGGGGCAGTTCGTTGTCGGTGGTCACCCGGAAGGAGGCCGCCGTCACTTCCTCGTACTGCCGGTCGAGATCGAAGCGCACGGTATCGCTGAGTTCAAAATCCGTAGCCGTACCGTACAGCGGCAGTTCTACCGTCACCGTAGCGGTGAACGAGCTGGTATCCGTCAGGAATCCCCGCTGCGTGGTATCGCGGTCGGGGTTGATCAGGGCGCTGATGCGGTAGTCGAGGGCGGAGGGGCGGGCATCCAGCAGTTCCAGCAGGTTGCTGTTGGTCTTGTCGACCACATAAGTGGTGTAGGCGTTGGTGCCCGGCTCCCGCGGGTAGTCGAAGGTGAAGCCTTCGTCCACCACCTCTCCCTCCACGGGCAGGCGGCGGCCGTCCTCAGTGATCACGCTCAGTTCCTCCACCACCGCCCGGGCGGGGACGCCTACGCTGTTGCGGATCCGGACCACGATCCGGGGATCCACGAAGGTCACCGTACCGCTGAGGTAGTTGTCGAAGAAATCGATCTCCAGCCGGTCGTCCACCCCGGCGTACGGTTGCTGGCCGAAGTAGCCTTCGAGGTAGGAGAAATCGAGGTCGGTAAAGATGGCGATCGTTCCCCGGCCGGGTTCGAGGGGAAGGCCCGCCGGACCGGTGATGTCATATTCCACGGTCAGCTCGTTGTCGGTCACGCGGAAGGAGTAGCCGGTCAGGTCGAGCGGCGTGCCGTTGTTGGTCAGGGCGGGTTGGTCTCCGGTGCCGGCGTAAGCGGGCAGGTCGGCGCTGATCGTGAAGGGCCCCTCGTCGTTTTGCAGATTAGGCAGGGTGAGGGCGACCCGTACGGGTTGCGGATAGGGATTGGGGAGATAGTAGGTCAGCCCGCCGGCCCGGAGCTGCAGTAAATTGAGGGAGGCGTCGTCGGGCAGCGGTAACTCCACGGTCATGCGGGATTCCGTGATCGGTACCGGCACGCCCCGGCCGAGCTCGCGCAGGTCGGTAAAAATGGCCTGGCTGGTGACGGCCGGCACGGTATCGGTGTAATTAAACCGCAGCAGGCCGTCGGGGTCCACCGTGAGATAAAATCGTCCGTCGACCGCTCCGACCAGTTCCTCGAGGCCTACCCGGCTGTCTAC
>JBGTHX010000474.1:0-6560 GCA_041746055.1 Lewinella sp.
CGCCCTCGAGCTGCGGGATGCCGCGGAACCCGGGCCCTCACGCGATGCCGCCCGGCGTGTCATCGCGAACCACCCTTCGGACAGCCTCACCGCCCAAGCCTATCATCACCTCGGTAACCTGGAGTACGACGACTTTGACGATGCCGGAGCCATCCCCTACTTCCAGCGGGCGGCGGAGCTGAGGGACAGTCTACCGGACATTCCCATCCGCGACCGCGCGCGGTCGCTTATGAACCTCGCCAGCAGCCAGCGGTGGGTGCGCCGCTACGATTCCTCGGGGCTCGTGATCCGTCAGGTACTCGACCTGCTCGAGGCGGACCCCGCCCCCGATACCCTGCTGCTCATCGAGGCCCTCAACGAAATGGGTGCCCTGGCCATCGACCGCAACGACTACACCCTGGGGCGGGGATCCAGCTACCGCGCCACGAGGCTGGCGCGCGGCTTAAATAATCTGGATCCCTATACCGATTACATCACCCACTACCGGGCGGCCCTCATCCAGCTCCGGCTGGGAGAATCGGAGCGGGCGGAACACTACGTCGAACGCGCGCTGCGGATAGCGCAGGAATCGGAAGACAAGGCCCAGCTCGTGAATGCCTACAATATGCAGGGGCTGATCGCGGCGGAACTCAACCAGGATGAGCGCAGGCTCGCGAGCTTCCGGCGGGCCGAGGCGGCCGCCGGTGACGATCCCGGCAGCCAGTCCGCGCTGGGCCACGTATTCCTGAATCTGGCGGAATATTACGGGGACCGGAAAGACTACGCAGCCTTTGAGACCTACCAACGCCGGGCCCGCGAACAGTTTCAGCGGATGGATGATATGGGAGCGTTCCATAGAAGCGACCGCATCCCGGGCTTCCTCACCGACTGGGGCCGCTACGGGGAAGCGATCGCGGACCTGAACGAACGGCTCAGCTACCTGACCGGCCGGCCGGCCGACAGCATCTTCGCGATCGACCCCCCTGGCGCTACTTTCGAACTAATGCCGGTGGTCGATCTGCTGGGGGTCCGGGGACGGGCGTTCGCAGCGACCGACAGCAGCAGCCGGGCTCTCCGGGACTATGCCACGCTCTTCCGCCTGCTGGAGTATCTGCGCAACGACGTCAGCACCTCCGCCAGCCGCGAGTACCTCAGCAAGAACCTGCGGCCGTTCTACGACCAGGCCGTGGCCCTCTACTTCAACCGCTTTCGGACGGCTGGCGACAGCAGCGACCTCCGCCAAGCCCTCGCCCTTTCCGAGCAATCCCGCGCCTACTCCCTCCTCCATGCCTTCTACGTCAGTCAGTCCGATGTGTCCATGGAGGAGCGGCAGCTTACCGCCACGATCGCGGACCTGGAGCGAAGGGTTAGCCTGGGAGAGGACGACCAGCAGGCCCGGCTGGAACAGTCCAGGATGCGATTGGACCGGTTGAGGAACCGCAAGCCCGGCATCGCGGCTCCGGCTCGTGAGTTTCCCCACGCCGAACTGGCCGCCCTGCTACGGGATCAGGATATCCAGCTGCTCGAGTACCACCTGGCCCCCTCCGGCAGTATGGCCTTCCTGCTGAGCCCCGACGGCTCGCTCCAGGCCTTCCCGCTCGAAGCCGGCGACAGCCTGGCGGCCCGGGTGGAGCGCTTCCGGCAGAGCATTCTCGAGAGTTATTACCGCCGGAAAAGCCTGCGCCCCCGGGCCGTGCAGGACTCCCTTGACCGCCGGTTTATGGAGGCGGGCACTGCACTTGCCGAACAGTTACTTCCCCCGCCCCTGCGGAAGGCCCTGTACCCGCGGCCCCGCCTCTGCATCGTACCCGACGGCGTACTGAATTACCTGCCGTTCGCCGCCCTGCCACTTGCAGGCGGTGAGCGGCCCCTGGATTACACGCGCGTGGGCTATCTGCAGGACAGCGCGCGGTTGCGCTACGCCTACAGTGGACAGTACCTTCTGGAGATCGCCTCCCATCCGGCCCGCGAATACGATCGCGACCTGCTGGCTTTCGCGCCGACCTTCGGGGCCAGCCAGCCCGTGGTCGAAACCCGGGGCGGAGACCAGCTGCTGCGCGGCAGCAATACCCTGGGGCCGCTGCCCTTCAACCGCCCTGAAGTGGAGGCCATTCTCGACCTGATCGGGAAGGCCACCGCCTACTTCGGTGCCGAGGCCGACCGGCAGCACTTTCTCAGTGCGCTAGGGAGCAGCCGTATTCTCCACCTGTCCAGCCACGGCAGCGTGAACCCCACCGACCCGAACCTGAGCTTCGTGGCCTTCACCCAATCGGGCGACAGCATCGACCGGGACCAGATGCTCTACTTCAACGATCTCTACGGGCTGCCGATCGATAATGAACTGACGGTGCTTTCGGCCTGTGAAACGGCCCTGGGCGAGCTGGCGCTGGGGGAGACCACCCTGAGCTTTGCCAGCGCCTTTGCCGCGGCGGGGGCCAGGAGTACGCTAACGACGCTGTGGGAGGTGGACGACCGCGCTACCAAGGACCTGATCGTGGAATTTTACCGCCGGCTGGTAGTGGGGGAGAGCCGGGCCGACGCATTATACGATGCCCAGGCCGAGTTCCGTAAAGGCGGGGATTACGCCCACCCGTATTTCTGGTCAGCGATGACGCTGTATGGCGCGTCGGGACCGGTGGCCCTGTCGGGACGGGATAAATCCGACGGAAGTATGCCGGCGTGGAGCTACGTGGTCATCGCTTTCCTGATCGTTGCTATCCTGTCCTATTTCCTGATCACCCTTAAGCGGGCTACCATCACCTCGTTGTAGCCAGCGCTTCCAGCCGGCCGCGCAGTTCGTTCCAGTGGCTGGGCAGAAAAAAGGCGCGCAGCAGGGTAACGGTGCGACCGTCGTCGGACTGCACGGTCAACCGGTCGTCGGTAAGCCTGACGTCCGAAATACTGAAGAGGGGGATCTCCACCGGGGCCCGGAAGCCCGTCTTGGCGGCCAGGGACAGGTTATCCAGCCGCACCCGGAAGAGGTTGCGGGTGGCGAAGGCCAGGAAGACCGGCACGAGCAACAGCGTGGACGGGCCCAGCTCGCGGCCCGTATACCAGGCGAAGAGCAGGTAGGCGGGAAGACCCACCAGACTGAACAGCAGGATGAACAGCGAGGCGTTGCGCATGGGGAACAGTACCCCCCCGCGGTAGTCGCGCCACATCAGCCAGAGCTCCGTAAGGGTGCCGAGAAGCACGGCCGCCGCCAGGCACCAGGCGAGCGTGAAGGCCCAGTCGGGTACCTGTCCGGGAAAGAAGCGGTAGGCTGCCAGCACGAAGGCGACGAGCCCGATACTCCCTACCGTGGCGATGAGCTGGTAGGGGGGTGCCTTCATACTTCGCAGATGCGCAGCCCTTCCTCCAGAGCCTTGATCTTATCGTCGTAGGTGGGGATGTACTCCTGCGCCACGTATCCCTGGAAGCCGGTCTCGTGGATGGCGCGGATGATGGCCGGGTAGTTGAGCTCCTGGCTGTCGTTGATCTCGTGACGGCCGGGCACGCCACCGGTGTGGTAGTGGCCGATGTAGTCCTGGTACTGGCGGATGGTGGCGATCACGTCGCCCTCCATGATCTGCATGTGGTAAATGTCGTACAGCAGCTTGAAGCGGTCTGAGCCGATCATCTCCGCTAGGCCGGCCCCCCAGGCAGTATGATCGCACATGTAATCGGGGTGGTTGACCTTGCTGTTGAGCAGCTCCATCTGGAGGGTGACGCCGGCGTCCTCGGCCAGTTTCACCATGGGCCGCAGGCCGACGGCGCAGTTGCGCATGCCGTCGTAGTCGCTCATGCCGCGGCGGTTGCCGCTCATAACGATGACGCTCGGGATCTCGTGGTCGGCCGCGTCCCGGATCACCTTCGTGTACTGCTCCTGCAGCATCTCGTGGTTCTTGGGGTCGTTCCAGCCGGTGTCGATGCTGAAGTCCTTGTGGGTTCCCATCGCGCAGGTGAGGCCGCGTTCCTTCAGGATGGGCCACTGGTCGACGGTGGTGAGCTCGATGCTCATCAGACCGATGTCCTTGCCGCGGTCGGCGAGCTCCTCGATGGGGATGCCGTTGTAGCACCACAGGCAGGTGCTGTGGTTGGTCTTGTACTCGCCGGTGGTCGCCCGGTCGGTGGCGGAGATGGCGTTGCTGATGCTCATGGCGCCCAGGCCGAGGGCGGCGTTGCGAAGGGCGGTGCGGCGGTTCATGGTTTCGACTTTAGGATGAATAGGGCTACAAGATAACCCAATTGTCAGGATGACCGTGCGTCGCTCCGGGATATTGGAGTAGTTAATTCATGGTTAACCGCGTAAATTAGGGGAGCAATGCTGTAGCACACCACCTGCTCGCTGCATAAAGCGATGACCAAGCTCCCGAAAGGGTACCCTGCATCACTGCCAAACACACGAAGAACCTACACATGTACACCCACTCTACCAGCGGCCTGACGGTAGTCTGTCTGCTCCTCTTCCTCACCGGATGCCGCGAGCCCGTCGCCCCGGTGGTCTACCAGCCTTCAGACTGCGGCTACGAACTCGATCTCATCACCTACAGCGACCCCACCGAGTGCACCCCGGAACTAACGACCTTCCGGGATGTGGGGCGGACGACCGAACCGGAAAAGCTACCTCCGTTTCCGGCCGACTGCGCCCCCTCGGGGCCCACGCTCACCGCCTACCTGAACGGGATCGACGACAGCTCCTTCTTCCTGCACGTTTATAAGGGCGCGCCAGGGCCCGTCAGCCTGGAGGTGTACGGCGAGGAGAGCTGCGGGGAAACGGTACTGCTCACGGAGTGCCTCACCGTCAATGCGCTGGCCGAGCGTTTCGTGATCAAGACGGGCGGCACCCGCTACCGCGCCTTCTTCGTCCGCGTGGGGCTGGACGCCGATTTCGTCGGGCAGTACACCCCGGAGCACTTCATCTCTCTGTCCGCATACGAGGACGTGGAGCCCCGTTCGCGCGGCGGCGTCCGGTACCAGACCGGCCCCTTTTCGGCTAAGGAGGTAAATGACAAGGAGGAGCTGGACCTGCCGACCCTGGCCTTCAGTTGCGAGGGCAATTCCTTCCAGCGGGTGCTGCTCAACGCCTGTGAATCCGACGCCAAGGTCATTGAGGAGTGGATCAGGGAGCTCGGCATCACCCCCAGCGAGACCTACTACGGCGAAAAGGGTAACGTGGTGGTGTTCGACGTGCCCCCGGGCCTGGACCCCAATACCACCGGCGGATCGGCCGCCGTACTGCGCCCCCGGTCACAGGGCAGTGGCGGCTTCGCCGAGCCCGACTACCTGATCAATCTGTTCAACCCGCGAGACCCCTCCGCCATCGCCCCCCAAGACAACCGCCTGCGGCTAGCCACCAACTACCCGCAGATCCGGCGGATCGACCAGCAGATCGACGAGAAATACTTCGGGGAGTACCTTCCTCCCTTCCGCGGCCCGGTACCCGAAGACAGCGGAGAACCCTGGGTAGTCACCATCATTGACAGCGGCGTGGACGCGGCCTCCCCCAATGCCGCGCTCTGGGAACCCCTGACCTACCGGGCCGGCAAGGAGACCGAATACGTGAAAACGGGCACCCTCGGTTTTGATTTCATTGCCAAGGATTACGCTCCGAACGACCTGACGCCCCATGGAACCTACGTAGCCGGCACGCTAATGGGGCAGTACACCTCGGAACGCGACCTGGACCTGGTTCACATGAAAATCTTCGGCCACGAAGGCATTTCCTCCTACTTCGGCGCGCTGGTGAGCCTGTACGAAGCCACCGCCATCGGAAGTAAAGTGATCAACGCGAGTTGGGGCATCAGCCAAGCGGAAGCCCCCGAGGGGCTTACCTGTGCCGTGGAGACGGCCCTCCATGAGGGCATCTACCTCATCACCTCCGCCGGCAACGATTCACTCGATATTGGCTCCACGCCACAGTGGCCCGCCGCCTACGCGCCCACCTACCCGTCACAGATCGTTGCCACCGCTTCGTACTGGTACCGTGGGGAACTGGAAAAGCGGGAGCCGGATGCCGTGGAGTTGATGGATTTTTCAAACTACAGTAAGTTGACGGTCCCGCTGGCTGGGTACATGACCACGCCCGTGCCGAATTACCTAACGGGCCAGATCGTCTATCCGCTCGGCACCTCCTTCACGGCCCCCCTCGTGGCGGGGACCTTTCTCAACTGGTGGTCGGAAAACCCCGGAAGCGTGCTCGCGGATTTTCAGCACGCCTGTTATCGCAAGGCTTCGCCGCTCACGGGACAGATCGTCAATGGGCATCACCTGCCCGCGAAAGTAAATTCCGGCGGCAAGCCTTAGCGGGGCGGGGACGCGGGTGCCGGGTCCCCACCCGGATCCAGTCGAACTTTCGCTTCTCGGAGTGAGGGTACTCGCCGTCCTTGACGAAGAAGTTGATATTCGACTGCCGCACGAGGTAGTCCGCACGGCACAGCCCCCGCCTTTCCTGGTGCCCACCACTTGGGTATTTGTCTATCTTTGCGCCGATTACTCACGAGCCCGTCCATCTATGAGCGAACAACGCGCGATACTGCTGCTGGCAGACGGAACCACTTACGAAGGCAAGGCTGCCGGCAAGATCGGCACCACCGTTGGGG
>JBGTHX010000475.1:0-10004 GCA_041746055.1 Lewinella sp.
AGACACAACAGATCATCTTCCGTTTCCTCCGGCGCACCCCGCGCATCAGTGAGGCCGACCTGCGGGACGAGTTCATCGCGCTCAAGAAGCGGTTGGACAAGGTGGCGCAGAAGCCTTTCGAGTCACGTCCCTTCACTTACCTCGATATCCCCAGCTGGCTGGAGGCGAAGATCGACGGCATTTCCGTGCAGGAGGTGATTCGGCGGCAATTTGAGGAGCAGAGATCTTTAGCCGCCTCGACCTGACGATCTCCCGCGTGCCATCCGTGGATCGAGCGTCCGAAATCAGAATCTCATGGGGGCGGTACGTTGGGTGATCTGCCGATTCCCAGCGCTTCCCGAAGGAATAATTCCCCCGGGTAGGTAGGAATACAAATGGAAACCAAAGGAGGATACACCAAGTCCCCCTAGCGCACCACAGCCTCCCGGGCGGCTTGCATAGGGATGCCGATGCAGCGCTTTTCCATGTAAAGCATCATGCGGTCCATGAGCTCGCGGGTCTCGGGATCAAGGTCGGCGAGTTCCTTACGGAAGATCTTGTTGACGGCCGTATGCCGGATCTGCTTGATCCGCTGGGGCACCTCGGACATCGCCCGCTCGATCAGACGGGTCTGGTAGAGGGTTTCCGTCTCGTTGAGGTGGCGTTCCACGATAGCCTGGGCCAGCTCGACCTCGCGGCGACGGAAGTCCATGTTCTCCTGGGCAAGAACGCGCAGGTGCTCGATGGAGATGTAGGTAAAGGGATAGACCTGCACGGTAGCTTCCGCCACGTCAGCCGGTACGCCGAGGTCGACGACGATCTTTCCCTCCGCGGGCTCTCCGGCCAGCAGACCGGAAAAGCGTTCCGGGGTGATCAGTGCCTGGGCGGCCGCGGTACAGACGAACAGGACGTCAAACCCTTCGCGGTAGGAATCCAGGTCGCTCAACCGGATGGCTCGACCGTTGGAGAAGCCACTGGCCAACTGCCGCGCCCGCTCCGGGGTGCGGTTGGCTACGGTGACGTTGGAGTAGCCCTGCTTCCGGAGGAATTTAGTGACCAGCACGTTGGTCTGTCCGGCACCGACCACCAGGATCCGCGACTTGCGGCTCGGGGCATGGCGCTGCAACTCCTGCATGGAAAGGGAGACTACGGATACCGATTTCTCCCCGATGCGGGTGTTGGCGTAGATGTCCTTTGCCGCCAGTACCGCCTGGTTGGTGATGATCCGGAGGTCATCGCCGATGAGGCCCCAGTTGCGGCAGCGCTCCTGGCACTCCCGTAGCTGCCCGAGGATCTGTCGCTCCCCCACCACGAGGGAATCGATTGAGCCGGCCACCTCGTAGAGGTGCTTGATGGCCCGCAGTCCGGAGAGGTGCCGCAGGTGCTCCAATCCGGGAACGCTCTCGGTGAGCAGGTCGAGCTTAAAGGCCTCATCTACCATACGGTCGGTAGTGAAGAGCAGCAGCAGCCGGTTACAGGTAGAGGCATAAAACACTTCCTGCACCATGCCCTCTTCCCGCAATCGGGTCAGGCGTTTCCGGAGGCCGTCTCCCCCCTCAAACGCAGCCACCAACTCACCAATCTCCTTGAGCTTGGCATTACGGTGGGTCAGCGTTAAAATATGGAAATGCTGCAGCATAGATGGGGTCGGAACGGCCACAAAGATAAATTACGATGAAAACGATTCTGTCACGCAGGGGTAGAATTAGTCTTGTAGTCTGTAGTCTTGTAGCCCAATCCGACTACCGTACTACCGTACTAACCGACTACCCTCCTAATACCCCGCTTCCTGCACGATAGCCGAGAAGTACCAGGCATAGAACATCAGCAGAACGTAACCTTCCCACCGCGTGATCTTCCGGTTGTTGCTCATGACGCCGAGCAGGATCGTCATCACGATCATCAACGGTAGATAAACGGAAATGATGTTCTCCGGGATGACCAATGGCCCGAAAAATCGCGGAATGGACATCACGATGAAGGTGTTGAAAATATTCGACCCCAGGGCATTGCCCACCGCGATCGAGGCCTTGCCCCGCCGGGCGGCGGCCAGGCTTACGGCCACTTCGGGCAGACTGGTTCCCACCGCCACCGCCGACAGGGCAATGACCGTAGGAGCTACGTTGAGCATCAGGCTGATGGCCGTGATCGAGGAGATCACGTAGGTGGCCGAGACGCTAACCAGTGCGGCGCCCAGTAACAGAAAGAGGTAATCCTTGACCCCCGCCTTCGGCCGGTCCTTCTTGTCGGGTCGTTCTTGGTCCTTCAGGCTGTACCCCAGGAAGATGACGATACCCGCCAGGAAAAGGCCGACCTCGAAGAATGACAGGTCACCGTCCATCACAGCGAAGTACAGCAGGAAGGCACTGCCCCACAGGAAGGGAATGTCGATGTGCCAGAGGTTGTACTCCAGGTCGATGTTGCGCACTACCACTGCCGTCAGGCCCAGCACCAACGCGATATTGGTGATATTGGAGCCTACCACGTTACCCACCACGATCTGGCTTGAGCCCTCGATCACCGACACGATACTGGTAGCCAGCTCGGGCAGTGAAGTACCGAAAGCGACGATGGTCACGCCGATAATGAAGGGACTGATACCCAGCGACAGGCCGATGCGTTCCGCCGAATCCACGAAGCGGTCGCTCGCCCACAGCAGTACGGCGATCGAGACGACGAAAATGGCGATCTGTAGGCCTAGTTCCATGATCAGGTGGGCTGTGCGACGGGACGGGACACCTGGTCCACCGGGGCGTCCCACGCCGTGAGCTTACCCATCAGGTCGGCCCTCAGCCCGGTGAGCCGGTCTTCGGCCTCGCCCTTCGGCATCAGCCGCGCAATCCAGAATGGCCGGAAGGTGACCCAGTATCGGAGGGCGAACAGTCCGCTTACCGGCAGACTGATGAGATAAAGCCAACCGATGCCGCCCGGATAGATCCAGTTGAAGAGCAGCGTTTGTAGCAGGTAGATAATGGGCAGTATGATCCACGAGGCCAGCGTCTGGAAGGTGGCCTTGTATCCGCGATCGATCCCCAAGGCGTTCCAGGTGGCGCGCATGATCAGGATCCAGGGCAGGTGGTTGAGCAGGCCGTACAGGAAGATCGGCAGCCCCAGGATCAGGCCAACGGAGGCCTGTCGCCGCGGGTGGCGGCTGAAGGCCAGATCCAGTTGCCCCTTCTCGCGCAGCAGTTCGTCGTATTCGGTGGCCGTGGCACAGAGCTGATCCCGCTGCGCCTCCTCCAGTCCGCGCAGCCACTCGAGCAGGGCGCGGGTCCGGTAATGATGGCCGGATACGGTGAGGGGCCGGTCGTGCTGCACGCTGCGGTCGATCCGCCGCAGGCAGCGCTCTTCGGCCTTGTCCTTGGTCTGGATGAGCAGATTCTCCATCCGCTCGCTCAGCAGGTTGGTGAGGCCGCGTACGGCCCGCATGGGGCTCTTCTCATAGGCTTCCCGCCACTCCGCCGCCATGATCGGCTCACCGTAGCGCACAAAGGCGCGGCTGAAGGCCGTGGTGGGGCTTTCGTAGTTGATCCCGACCGGCTGCAGGGTCACGCCAAGCTCCCAGTTGTTGCGCGATTCTCCTTCCAGCGCCAGGCTGGCGGCCCCGGCCTTGATCTTGCGCAGCCGGCGCTCCAGCTCGGAGTAGGCTTCGGGGGCGATGTACATGATCTTCCCGCTTTCGAGGGCTTCAAAGGTCCGGTTAAATACCTCGTCCTTACCGCCCTTATCGGCCCCGGCCTCCTTGTCCTTGGGCCGTGCCACGGGGATGCAGAAGGGGTCGATGATGAACGCCATGGCCGGGTTCATCCAGAGGCCGGCATTGGCCAGGAAGTAGGTCTGGTAGTCCAGGTGGATGCCCGCCATCAGCGGGTCGGCCAGGGTATTGGGGTGATTGCCGCACAGGAGCGTCGGGCCGGGGTGATTGGCGTAGGCCACGCCCTCCGTTTCCATCGACGGGTAGAAGATCCGCAGCATCCAGCGGCTCATAAAGTGGAGGACCCAGAAGAAGGGCTGCGACATATCGGTACGGTAAAGGGGGCTGCAAAGTAGGGATAATCCCCGTTGCACCTTTTCTCCAACCGGTCAGGCCTCGAACCCCAGCAGATATTCGCGGACCTGCCGGTCGAAATCCGGACCTTCTCCGAAAAGGAAACGGACCTCCAGCGGCAGCACGAACACCGGCAGGCCCTCCGCCCCGATGAAGTCGCGGTAGGCGATCAGCCGGGTAGCGTCTTTTTCGGTGGTGATGATGGCCCGGTGCTTCCCCTTCAGCTCCGCGAAGCGGCGCTTCAGGTTGGCCATGTCCTGACCGGTGAAGTAGTGGTGGTCCGCGTACTCCAGGCTGTGTACGGTGGGGGCGGCGGCGCGCAGGTGCTGCAGTAGGTACTCCGCATTAGCAATGGCAGAAATCAGGAGCACGTCGATCCCTTCCTCCATTTTGAGCCGGTAGCGGTGGTCCAGCAGGTAATACGGCGCGCCGTAATCGTAGTAGCTGAAGTACACTTGCTGGTGAGGCAGCGGATCGATCTCTTCCCGTAGGGCGTCGGCGGCGGCCCGGTCCAGGTCGGGCGGACACTTGCTCACCACGATCACGTCAGCCCGCTCGTAGCCGCTGCGCCACTCCCGCAGCCGGCCACTGGGCAGGAGATAGTCGCGGGTGAAGGGCAGTTCGTACTGAGTGAGCAGGATATTCAGGCCCGGCTTTACGGCCCGGTGCTGAAAGGCATCGTCCAGCAGCACCAGCTGGGTGTCCGGCCGGCGTCCCACGATCTCCGGGATGGCGAAGGCCCGTTCCTCGGCCACGGTCACGGTCACGTCCGGAAACTTACGCGCGTACTGCAGGGGCTCATCCCCCACCTCCTCCACCGTCATATCGGGCCGTACTACCAGAAAGCCGCGCGTCTTGCGACGGTAGCCCCGGCTCAGGGTGGCCAGGTTCAGGTAGGGGTTCAGCAGGCGGATAAGGTACTCGATGTGCGGCGTCTTGCCCGCGCCCCCCACCGACAGGTTACCCACGCTGATCACCGGCACGGAAAAGGAGATCCCCCGCATGATGCCCCGCCGGTAGGCCCAGTTGCGAAAGCCTACACCCGCTCCGTACAGCAGGCTGACGGGCGCAAGCAGGAGTTTGGCTAGGGTGGATTGGACCATTTAGTACGGTAGTCGGTAGTACAATAGTACGGTAGCGGACGCCTAAAGCGTCGGACCCTTTAGGTAGCATAGAAGAAACTGCGCCGGGACAAAAGGGCGGAAACCCCCAGCAACACGAGGGCCGTTGCACCTGCGACCGCCGCCCAAAAGATGGGTGCCGCATCCTGCTGGGCCACGGCTATGCCAACGAGCGCCCAGGCTACTGTGAAAGCGTAAATACCATCCTTGCGCAGTCCGAGGTAGATGCCCAGCATGGACAGGATGATCACCAGCCCCGTGGCGATCGTCACCGCGGTAGACGGGACAAAGGTGACCCCCAGTTGCTGCAGCGCCAGGGCCGTCGAGATCACCGTAGCCGCGCTGATCCAGCCCAGATACATGGAGGGTGCGAAGTAGGTCCATCCGTGGGCCGGATCCCCCACCTCGCGCACGTGGGCTCGCAGGGCTACGTAGGCACCGATGAGCGCCACGAGGTGCCAGAGCAGATCCACGGCGCCCCAGAGGTAGTTAGCCCCGAAACTGATGGGTACGAAAGCGATGCTCGCCAGACCGGCCACCACCAGGAAACGGATGGCGCGCTCTAGGTAGACGCTGCCGCGGGCCCCGCGGAACTGAAAGACCGCAAAGAGGATCATGCCGGTGAAGATCACACCCCAGATGCTGAAGGCGTAGCCCGCCGCGTCGACGCGGGTATCCGTGCCATTCGTGAAGCGGTCCTGGTCAATGTTCAGGACGATGGGCAGGTAATTGGCTATAGGTACCAGGATGAAGGTGACCAACAGGGCGATCCGCCAGGTACGGAGGTGATTCGGGGAGTCCATGCACGGGGTTTGCCATACAACCGAAAGCCGGCTGTGGGGTTAGTTGTGCAGACCTTAATAATCACCTTTTCTATGCCCCTCCAGTCCCACTACGGTAAACAGGGCGTGCTGCTCGTGAACCTCGGCACCCCCGACGCCCCCACCCCGGCCGCCGTCAACCGTTACCTGGGCGAGTTCCTGACCGACCCGCGGGTGATCGACAATCTTCCCGGGATCGCCCAGCAGCTGCTGGTCCGGGGCATTATCGCCCCCGTACGCTCCGGTATTGTGAATCCCTTCAAGGCCGGCGGCTCCACGAAGCTCTACCAGGAATTATGGACGGAGAATGGCAGCCCCCTCAAGTACTACGGGGAGGTAGTGACCGAAAAAGTAGCGGCGGAACTGGGAGACGGCTACCTGGTCCGGCTGGCCATGCGCTACCAGCAGCCCAGCATCGAATCGGCCCTCGACGAACTGCTCGCCGCCCAGGTGTCGGGCATCCTGGTGTTCCCCCTCTTCCCGCAGTACGCGAGCGCCACCACCGGCTCGGTGCACCAGGAGGTGATGCGCATCCTTTCGCGCCGGCAGACGATCCCGCCGGTACAGCTGGTGAACAGCTACTACGAGCAACCCGAACTGATCAAGGTATTTGCCGACAACGCCCGCGACCTGGGCGACCTCGGCCGCTACGACCACATCCTTTTCAGCTACCACGGCCTCCCGCAGCGGCAGCTTAAGAAAGCCGACGACTGCAACCACTGCTACGTAACCGAAGGCTGCTGCGGCACGATCTCCCGCGTGAACCAGTTCTGCTACAGCGCCCAGTGCCACGCCACCACCCGGGCCATCGCCGCCGAGCTAGACCTCAGCCCGGATCGCTACACCACCAGCTTTCAAAGCCGCCTGGGCTTCGACGACTGGGCTAAGCCCTACACCATCGACGTCCTCGAGGAATGGGCCAAAGAAAAAGGAGCCAAGCGCATCCTCTGCTTCAGCCCGGCCTTCGTGGCCGACTGCCTGGAGACGACCATCGAGATCGGCGTCGAGTACCAGGAAGAATTCCACAAGTGGGGTGGCGAGACCATTGATCTGGTGCCCAGCCTGAACGACGACCCGCGCTGGATCCAGGCCCTGAGCCACATGATCCGCGCGGAAACAGGGGAACTGGTGGCATGAGCAACGACGCTTACTTCATCACCGGCATCGGTACCGGCGTAGGTAAAACGGTCGTGAGCGCCTACCTGCAACTCGCCCTGGGGGCCGACTACTGGAAACCCGTGCAGGCCGGCGACCTCGACTTTTCCGATACCGACCGCGTGCAATCCTATACCGGCCTGCCCGCCGCCCGCTACCACCCCGAACGCTACCGCCTGCACACGCCGGCCAGTCCGCACTACGCCGCCCGTCAGGACGGCGTCGAGATCCGGCTTTCCGATTTCGAACTGCCCGATTCCGGCGGCCGGCCCCTGCTGGTGGAGGGAGCAGGAGGATTGATGGTGCCCCTGAACGAAACGGACTGCATGATCGACCTGGTTAGCTACCTCCGGCTGCCGGTCATCCTCGTTTCCCGCCACTATCTGGGCAGTATCAACCACACGCTGTGCAGCCTGGAGGTCCTCCGGCACCGGGGCATGCAGGTGGCCGGACTGATTTTCAGCGGCGGCCAGAACGAGGAATCGGCCCGCATCATCCGCAAAATGGGACGGGTGCCGGTGCTGGCCAGCTTGCCTGAACTGGCGGAAGTGACGCCCGAGAGCCTCCGGGAAGTGATTGGCCGTGCCCGGCTTACCTTTCCGGCCCGCTGAACCCTTTATGGCACCCAAGGTCCTGCTCGTCCGTTTCTCCTCCATCGGCGACATCGTACTGACGAGTCCGGTCATCCGTTGCGTCAAACGGCAGACCGGCGCGGAAGTCCACTTCCTGACCAAGGAATCCTTCGCCCCTACCCTGCGCCATAACCCGAACGTGGACCGGCTGTGGACGATCCGAAAGTCCCTGGGCGAGATCGCCGCGCCACTCGCGGCCGAAGGTTTCACCCACCTGGTCGACCTCCACGGCAATCTCCGCACCCTGGAACTCAAACTCCGGCTCCGGATGGCCGCGCTCACGGCGGGTCGGCGAGCTCCCCGGGTGACGACCTTTGACAAGTTGAACTTCCGCAAATTCCTGCTGACCCGCTTCCGGGTAGACCGGATGCCCGAACGGCACATCGTGGACCGCTACCTGGCGGCCGCCGCTTCCCTGGGTGTCAGCAACGACGGGGGCGGCCTGGACTATTTTGTCGGACCCGGGGAAGGCGTGACCCCTCCGGCCGAACATTACCTCGCCTTCGTGATTGGGGCGGCCCACGCGACCAAGCGGCTGGAGGAGGAACAAATTGCTGAAGTGTGTGCCCGGCTGCCGGTGCCGGTGGTGCTCCTGGGCGGGCCGGGGGAAGCGGACATGGGCGGCCGCATTGCAGAACGCCATGACCACGTGATCAACGGTTGCGGGACGTATAGCCTCAACGGGTCGGCCGATCTGGTCAGACAGGCCGGGGCGGTAATCACCCACGACACCGGACTGATGCACGTCGCGGCGGCCTTCCGACGTCCGATCGTGAGCGTATGGGGGAATACCGTGCCGGCGTTGGGGATGTATCCCTACCTGCCGGAGGGTCAGCCCCAGGTGATGGCGGAGGTCAGGGGCCTGGATTGCCGGCCCTGCTCGAAGATCGGCTACGCCGAGTGCCCGCGCGGCCACTTCCGCTGCATGCGGGAGCAGGATCTGGCGGGGATTGCGCGCGCGGCCCTACTCGCGGTCGAACCGTAGTTCCTGCAACACCATACGATCGCCCTGTTTGGCGACGTAGATGTATACCCGATAGGCCCCGTTGCTGGTGGCCAGGTTCCCGATGCAGTATTCGGCATTGTCCGATTTGGAGGAACCCTGGTGTACCTGGCTGAAGCCGGAGGGGGGATTAGCGGCAAAGAAGGCGGCCAGCTTCTGCTTGGCCTGATCGCGGGAGTAGAGGTTTTCATCCTCCAGCAGGCTGAGCTCCACCTCGGCGTCCATCAGGGCGGCGAGCGCTTCGGTATCACCCTTTCCCAGGGCCTGGGTGATGGTACCCAGGGATTGGGCCTGTACCCCGCCTCCCGTCAACAGGGGCGAGAAGAGTACGGCGGCGATGAGAAGGAATGCGTTCATAGACTAGGAGACTAGTGGGCAATAAAACGCCCGGGACAATCACTGGGTTAATAAGGTTGCGTTAAAGTAACGACTCACCGATAAACGTTCGGAATCCGGGGTTACGGTCTGCCTTAACACCACTGTATTTGCTTAGGACAGGGCGCCGGGAGGGTGATTTAGAAAATCTTCCGGCGGCGGATTGGATTTTTCTAGGGATTGACTTACCTTTGCGGGCCGCTACGCGCGGCATAAAATATTCTAGCCATGGACGCCATCTCTTTCGTACACGATCAGGTCAGCAAAAAGAAAGAATTCCCTGCCTTTCGCGCCGGTGACACCGTCGTAGTAGATTACATCATCACCGAGGGTGAGAAATCACGGATCCAGCAGTTCCGCGGTGATGTCATCCAGATCAAGGGAGAAGGATCGACCAAAACCTTCACCGTCCGCAAAATCTCCAACGCCATAGGCGTTGAGCGCATTTTCCCGATGTCGTCGCCCAGCATCGACAACATCACCATTGTTAAGCACGGAAAGGTTCGCCGCAGCCGCCTCTTCTACCTGCGCGACCGCGTCGGTAAGAAAGCTCGCATCAAGGAGCGTCGCGTCTAGTCCGTCGGCCCAACTTAGAAAATCCGAACCCGGCTCCTTCCCAGAAGGGCCGGGTTTTTTCGTGCCCCTAATCCACCAGGCAGACCACCAGGCTCCGCGGACCGTGGGCCCCGATCACCAGGCTCTGTTCGATATCAGCCGTCTTGCTCGGCCCCGCGATGAAAACCCCGAAGCCGGTCGTGTCGATCCGGACACGCTGATAAGCCTGGTGCATGGTCCCCACCAGCTGATTGCGCGGCAATACCAGGATAAGGTGCTGGGTGATGAAGGGCAACACCCGGTGGATGCTCTCCT
>JBGTHX010000476.1:0-1603 GCA_041746055.1 Lewinella sp.
GGCCCTTCAGGTCGGGATGCTCCAGGTCGAAGCCGTTATCGATGACGGCCACGATCACTTCGGGCGATCCCAGGCTGTCCATGAGGCGCCAGGCGGCGGAGATGCGGGCGTCCGCCCCCCGGCGCGTCGGGTATTCGGGGACTCCGGGCACGTAGCCGGGATTTTCGAACGACCACTGCTGGGCGTACAGCCCGTCCCGAGGTTCGGTGAAGTACTGATCGAGGGGCACATCGAGGTCCGGCACCACGGAATCGACCATGGCCAGCTCCCGCAGGGCGGCCGCCACGTGCAGGGGGTTGCGGCTGCGGGCGGTGACGGACAGCAGCACGGTTCCGTCCGGGCGCCGCTCCCGCACCTCAAGATGATGCAGGTCGAAGACGGCCTGGCTTTCGGCCTCCCCCACACCTTCCGCGAGACGGCAGTACAGCAGTCCGGTAGGAACCACCGGTCGGTTGTCTCCCGGAGCGAAATAGACGTGGGTGCCGGTTTCGATGCCCGGCTCTTTACGCACTTTGTCGAGCGCCCGGTCGAGGTCCGGGGTATCCAGTCGCACCACCTCGAAGCCGCCCAGCTCGGGAAGTATGGAGTGGCCCGGCGAGTTGCCAGCGGCGGGGTCGCGGGTTCCGCGGAGGCCCACGAGGTGCCGGCTCTTGCGGAGGGATAGGGGGCCGTGGGGGGTATCGATGCTCAGCTCGCTCATAGTGGGAAAGGTAAGGCCGCGCAGCCGGCGATCGGACGGAAAAGCAGGCCCGGAAAGCGGGCAACGGACAAAAATAGGAGGCCCTGGCAGCAACGGAGCGCCGGAATCCGTTTACCTTTCGGTAAATCCGCCCGCCGCTCTCTCCCCGAGGGCTTACGGCGTCTTACCGCAGCTTTTTATGGATTACGCAATTTGCCTGGAGAACGATGAGGAAAGTTTCGTGGCCGCCCTGTTACGGGGTGACCGCGAGGCCCAGCGCGTGCTGTACGAAACGCACTTCGGTGCGCTCATGGCGATCTGTCAGCGGTACTCCGGTACCGAAGACGAGGCCATGGACCTGCTGCACGAGAGCTTCATCAAGATCTTCGGCAAGATCGGTCGCTACGAAAGCGGCACGGCACTACTGGCCTGGATGCGCCGCATCACGGTCAACACGGCCATCGACCACTACCGGCGGACGGTACGGCGGCGTACGGAGGACATCGAGCGGGCCTATCAGGTCAGTTCCGATGTTCCGGACGTCATCAGCCAGTTTTCCGCCCGGGAGATCCTGGCCGCCGTGCAGCAGTTGCCGCCTACCTACCGCACGATCTTTAACCTCTACGTTATCGAGGGCTACAGCCATAAAGAGATTGCTGACCAATTAAATATTACCGATTCCACTTCCCGCTCTAACCTGGTAAAGGCGAGGAATAAGCTTCAGAAGACGCTTTCCGCACCGGGCCGCTAGTAATGAAACAAGAAATACACCCCATTGACGAACTGGTCCGGCAACGGATCGAAGCCCTCCCCCCCGGTCCCGTCCGGGGCTGGGATGCGCTGGAACGTCGTCTGGACGGATCGGCCGACGCCGACCGGGCACTCGCCGAAAAACTCGGTTCCTTCGCGCCCGTTTCGGCGGCC
>JBGTHX010000477.1:0-3626 GCA_041746055.1 Lewinella sp.
TCCGTCGGCCAGGATACCGACGGGGGAGGACCTTTCCTCAGACAATGGTTGCATGGTCAAGAAAATTGGGTAAATTCGCCCTATAGCCCCTCCGTGGCGGGGGAAGTTTGAGCTTTTAGTCGACGAAAATTAACCTTAGCGGAAAGTGGTCCAGGCCACTCATTCATCACTGTATTCACACACCATTAATCAACTTAGATGCAGAGATTACTATTAATCCTCGCGCTGGTTTTCGGGACATTCAGCGTTGTGCTGGCCCAGCGATCCATCAGCGGCACGATCACGGACGGCGCCGGAGAACCCCTCATCGGCGCCTCCATTCTCGTAGCGGGCACTACCACGGGTACCGTTACCGATATCGACGGCGAATTCTCCCTAACTGTTCCCGAAGCGGCCAGTGAATTAGCCGTCAGTTACACGGGCTATGCTACCCAGACCGTTCCCCTGACCACGGCCACGACCTACGATATCACGCTGCAGGAGGGCGTGCAGCTCAATGACGTAGTAATTACGGCCCTCGGCATTACGAGGGATGAGAAGTCCCTCGGTTACGCGGTCAGCGAAGTAAGCGGCGACGAAGTGACCAACACGTCGGAGAACAGCGTCGTGAGTTCGCTCAGCGGCCGCATTGCCGGCGCGCAGATCAGTAACAACAACAGCGGCCTCGGTGGGTCGTCCAACATCATTCTGCGGGGGGCTACCTCGGTGACTGGGAGCAACCGTCCGCTTTTTGTAGTAGACGGTATCCCGATCGCCAACGATAACAATAACGGCGCCAACGCCACCGTAGCGGCCGGCGGCCGGGACTACGGCACCACCGCCCAGGATATCAACCCGGCTGACATCGAAACGATCTCCGTACTCAAAGGCGGTGCGGCCGCGGCCCTCTATGGCTCCCGCGCTTCCAACGGCGTGATCCTCATCACTACCAAGAGCGGGAGCGCCCGCAAAGGGATCGGCGTGACAATAAACAGCGGACTCACGTTTAACAACGTGGCCGTCCTGCCCGATTACCAGAACCAATACGGGGGAGGCTACACCCAGGAATTCTCGACCTTCGAATACGATCCCGAGATCCACCCCACCGACTGGGCTTCGTTCGACGGTCAGTTCATTCCCGAATACTACGCCGACGAGAGCTGGGGTCCCGAGATGGACGGTACGTTAGTACGCCACTGGGACAGCTGGTACCCCGGCGAGCACTTCGGAGAGCTTCGGCCCTGGTCGCCCAATCCGGACAACGTCAGGGACTTCTACGAGACCGGTGTTTCCTTCGATAACAACGTGGCCATTTCCGGTGGAAACGATCAATCCGTTTTCCGCCTGTCGTACACCAACAGCTCCAACAGCGGGGTATTCCCCGAGTCCAAGCTGAATCGCAACACCCTCAATGTCAACGCCACGCAGAAGCTGGGTACCAAGCTTGAGGCCACCATCAACGGTACGTACGTCAACACCCGCGGCGAAGGACGCCCCGCCATCGGCTACGGTGGTTTCGGTGAGGCCGTCAACGTGCAAACCAATTTCAACGAGTGGTTCCAGCGGCAGCTGGACATGGATCGCCTGCAGGACTACAAGTCGCCCGACGGCTCGCCCCGCACCTGGAACATCCGGACGCCCACGAACCTCAATGCCCTCTACTGGGAAAGCCCCTACTGGGTGGTGAACGAAGACCGCGGTACCGATAACCGCGACCGCGTCTACGGTAACCTCAGCCTGAAGTACCAGGTCCTGCCCGGTCTGTCCATCACGGGCAGTGCCCGTACGGACTACTACAACTTCGAAGTGAACGACCGACTGGCTTCCCGCTCGGCCGCCAACATCGCCTACGCCGAGAAACTACAGGTAAACAACCGCGAGAACAACTTCGAACTGCTCGGCAGCTACTCCACCAACCTGACCCAGGAACTGACGCTGGACGCCCAGCTGGGTGGTAACCTGCGGCGGGATGAGTCGAATACCGTCCGCTCCAAAAGCAGCGGTGGCCTGAGCGTACCGGGCATCTATACCGTCGAAACCTCGATCGACCGTCCCGAACGCGTCGACTTCACCAGCCAGCGAGAAATTCAGTCGGTCTACGGCCGTATCGGACTGGGCTGGCGAGCCTTGCTTTACCTTGACCTCACGGCCCGTAACGACTGGTCCTCGGCCCTGGAGGAGGGGAGCAACAGCTATTTTTACCCCTCGGTATCCGGTAGCTTCGTGTTCAGCGAGTTACTCGAAAACAGCTTCATCAGCTTTGGTAAAATCCGTGCGGGCTACGCTACGGTGGGCAACGATCCCCGCCCCTTCCAAACGCGTCAGACTTACACCGCATCGGACCCTTACGGTTCGAACCCGACCTTCGCTGTTCCTAACCTGCAGGCCAACCGCGCCCTCGTGGCCGAATCGATCACCACCTACGAAGCCGGTATCGATATGCGGTTCTTCAATGACCGCCTCGGATTCGACGTCACGTACTACGATATCGAGTCCCGTGACCTGATCATAGATCTGGGCGTTTCCGGTACTTCCGGCTTCAATTCGGTTTCCACCAACGCCGGTCTTTTGACCAATAAGGGAGTAGAGGTGCAACTGTACGGTACGCCGATACAGACCGAAAACTTCACCTGGAACACCCGCATCAACTTCGCTTCCAATCGCAACGAGGTGGTGGAACTGGCCGAAGGCCAGGACCTGCTCAGCCTGGGAAGCTACGGCACGCAGTTCGTCGCCAAGACCGGTCAGCCCTACGGTACGCTGGTCGGCCTCGGCTATGAGCGCGACGAACAGGGTCGCAAGGTGGTGGACGAGGATGGCTTCCCGATCCTGGCCTCTAACCTGGACTTCGGCAGCGTGTTCCCCAACTACACCGGCGGATTCATTAACGACTTCACCATCTTCCGCTTCCGGTTGGGTACGGTCATCGACTTCCGCGACGGCGGACTGGTTTACTCGGTCTCCAATCGCTGGGGAACAAACTCGGGATTGTTTGAAAGCACCGTTGGCACCAACGCCAACGGAGTAGACGTTCGCGCTCCGGTCGCCGACGGCGGCGGCGTCCTGGTGGATGGCGTGACCGAGGACGGTCAGCCCAATACCACCTACGTCGACGCACAGCAGTACTTCGGTGGCCTGCGCAACTTCCGCGAGGAGTTTACTTACGACGCCAGCTTCATCAAACTACGCGAGATCAGCCTGGGGTACGACATTCCCCAGTCCGTGATTCAAAACACCCTACTGGCCAACGCCAGCGTGAGCCTCTTCGCCCGCAATGTGGCCATTCTGCACAAGAATACGCCTAACATCGACCCGGAGACCGCCGTCACCAACGGCAATATCCAGGGATTCGAAAACGGGCAGAACCCCACGGTGCGTTCCGTCGGATTGAAGCTGCGGCTCGGATTCTAAGCCGGCCCCCGCACCCGACGGTAATTCAAATAACAAAAAATTCAATTCCATGAATCGCATATTCTTTGCGCTTCTCCTTCTAGGCGGCCTGAGCGCCTGCACCGATAATTTCGAGGAGATCAATACCAATCCTAATAGTCCGGTCGACGTTCCCACCAGCTACCTCATTACGCAGGCTGAGCGTGGGTTGGTCGACGATATACTGGGCGAAGGCTTTGCCGGCATCGGCACCTACG
>JBGTHX010000478.1:0-5739 GCA_041746055.1 Lewinella sp.
CAACATCGTTTACTTCGTGTTGGTAGTGGCTTTCACCTACGTCTACACCGCGCTGGTCGTCAACCCCAGCCAGTACACCGAGTACCTGAAGCGTCAGAACGCCTTCATTCCCGGTGTGCGCGGCGGTACCGAGACGGAAGAATATATTGATTCGATCACCAGCCGTATCACTTTGCCCGGTTCCATCCTGCTGGGTCTGATCGCCATCCTTCCTGCCTTCGTGGCAGGTCTTGGCATCAACCAGCAATTTGCCATCTTTTTCGGCGGAACTTCGCTGATCATTATGGTAGGCGTAGTCCTGGATACTTTACAGCAAATTGATACCTATCTGCTCATGCGCAAGTACGACGGTCTTTCTAAGGAAGGACGTCTGCAGGGCCGGGGAACCGGTAGCCGGATGCAGCAGATCGGTGCCGATTTTTAGCCTTCAAAATCAACAGTCAACTACGAGCGGATGTCCCCTGGGCATCCGCTCTTTTTTTGCAACCTTATCTGCCGCCCGCACCGTTCACCTCTGAATTCCTACCGCGTGCGATCTAACCGACTGCTGCAACTTCTCCTCTCCGCCGTGCGGGGCGATGCCTACGACTACACCTCTGGTAGTATCCGTAAGTCCATCGTCCTGCTGGCCATTCCTATGATGCTGGAAATGGCGATGGAAAGCGTGTTCGCCCTCGTGGACACCTTCTTCGTGGGGCGCATCGGGGTAGCGGCTCTGACCACCGTGGGCCTCACCGAGGTCATGATGACGCTGGTGTACAGTATCGCGGTAGGGCTCAGTCTGGCCCCCATGGCGCTCATCGCCCGCTTCGTAGGGGAAAAGGAGCCGGACCTGGCTAATCTCGCCGCCGGACAGGCTATCATTCTTACTTTCCTCCTCAGTCTGTGTATCGCGGTGCCCGGTTTTCTGCTCTCCGACCGCCTCCTGGGGCTGATGGGGGCCGACGCGGAAGTGATCGCCACCGGCGTGGGCTATACCCGTATCATGTTTGCCTCGAGTGCCATCATCATGCTGCTCTTTCTCCTGAACGGCGTGTTCCGCGGGGCGGGTGAGGCCGCCACCGCCATGCGGGTACTGTGGATCGCGAACGGGATCAACATAGTTCTGGACCCCCTCTTCATCTTCGGGCTCGGCCCGATCCCCGGACTGGGCGTGGAAGGGGCCGCGGTAGCCACCACGATCGGGCGGGGCTGCGGCGTCCTGTACCAGCTCTATATCCTCTTCGGAGGGCGTTCGGCCATCCGTCTTGGGAGGCGCGGCTGGCGGGTGGACCTTTCGATGCAGGGGCGAATCATCCGAATCGCGGCCAATGGCGCCTTCCAGTACCTGATCGGCTCCGCCAGCTGGATCTTCCTGGCGCGGATCATCGCCGGCTTCGGGGCGGCGGCGGTGGCGGGTTATACGGTATCCATCCGCCTCATTCTTTTCACCCTGCTTCCCGCCTGGGGCCTCTCTAATGCGGCGGCGACCTTCGTAGGACAGAACCTGGGAGCCAAGCGGCCGCTGCGCGCCGAGCGGGGCGTCTGGTGGGCGCTGGGGATCACCAGCCTGTACCTGGGTCTGCTGTCCGTCGGCTACTACGTGCTGGCGGGGCCGCTGGTGCGGGGGTTCACTCAGGATGCGGAGGCCGTGGCCTACGCGATTGACGCCCTCCGCATCTTTGCCATCGGGTATGTGGTCTTCGGCCTTGGACTGATCCCGATCCAGGCGTTCAACGGGGCGGGCGACACCGCCGTGCCTTCGCTGCTAAATTTCATCTGCTTCTGGATCATCGAGATCCCGCTCGGATATTTTCTGGCCGTCCGGATGGGCTACGAAGTAAGCGGCGTGGTGTGGGCGGTGGTGATCGCCGAAACGATCCTGGCGGTAGTGGCCATTATCCTCTTCCGGCGCGGTCGCTGGAAGCTGAAGGTCATTTAACGACTGCTTACCGGCGCGTGGCGATCACCACGCCGGAGGCCCATTCTACGACTGTCACCCAAAGGTTGCTGCGCTGCCGAAGATCGGTCAGCAGGTTCTGGGCCTTCTCGGCGTGTCCCTCCGGCAGTCGCCCGCCCGGTTTGGACGCGGCCAGGGTCCGCAACAGTTCCCCAACCGAGTCGTTGGACGGTATCGGAAATTCCAGTTTAGGGATCGATGGTGTATGGCGGTGAGCCGGGGAGGGGGGGGTAGACAGTACAGGAGTACACTTGATTCGGAATGAAGGAAGCTAACTTTTCCGACGAGCCGCTCTTTCGTTTTCTGCTTTATCCGATGGGGGGAGGGGGGGAGTCGCCCAACTGGTCTACCAGCAAGCGGGCATTGACTGCATTGTCGTAGTGCAGTCTCAGGATGGCGTAGCGGCGTTCCCATTCCGCCTGGGTGAAGGGCCGGTCCATATAAGTTTTTGTCGCGGCGAAGATGTCGTGCTCGCAGCGGATGACGACTGCTTCCAGTCCCGTATCCTCTATCATCTCCCGGTTGGCCAGGCAGAACCGGCCCCGGTACAGGGATTCCAACAACTTGAGTTTGATCCCCGTCCGCTGTTCCGTGATGAGCAACAGCACCTGCGCCCCGCCGATCAGTTCCGCCATCCTCTCCCGGGATGGATCGGCGAACAGGGTGACGTTTGCGGCCCCCTCCGCCAGTCGCTTCAGTGCAGGTGGCGGTAGCTTGCCGGCCACGATAAGTGGGACCTGCCGCGCGGCAAATTCCCGGATGAGCCGTTCGGCGATATGGTAATTTTCCGATACGGAGAGGTTCCCGTGGTACAGGGCGTACGTTCCCTGACCCGTCGGCGGACCGGAACCACTGTCCGAGTGAAAGGGCGGCAGCCAGAAGGTGTTGGGAAAGCGGGCCTGCAGGGCCCGGGTATCGGCCGGCGAAATCGCCCCGATCCTGAGGGCCGGCGGTAATTGCCTCAGCACCCGCTTCAGCAGCCAAGCTTCCTTCATCAGGTAGATCTTTTTTAGAAAGGCGGGCTCCCGGCTTGCCAGTTCCCAGTAGTAATCGTGCTCAAGGTTGTGCGACCGCAGGAGCACGGGCCGGTTTCCGAAATCGTGGGTGAGTAACAGGTAAGCGGAGTGTAGCCCCTCAAATACGATAGGATGGGAGTTGGACAGCAATTTTACCCGCAGCGTCTCGCTGCGACGGGAATGGACGATATAAGGCCGCAGAGAAAGCTGACTCAACCAGCCAGTCCGCCGCGGATAGTAATGCACCTCGCGGCAGTAGCGGTCCAGCTCCGGCCGGGCCGGCCGGCCGTATTCGAAACAGTGCAGGTAGACGGCAATTCCCGCGGCGTGCAGGGCCCGTAACTTATAGTATATGTCGATGGCCCCTCCGTAGTCGGGAGGGTAGGGGACATCCAGGCTGACCAAATTAAGACTACGTACCGCCATGCCGGGTAAAATACCACGGCACGGGCCACTTGACCCTTACGGTCGTAATTTTGCCCCGCCACTCATTGACCGGCTCCATGTACATCGATACCCTCATCATCGGCGGCGGCGCGGCCGGCTTCTTTGCCGCCATTCAGCGGGCCACCCACCGACCGGAAGAAAGCGTACTCATTATCGAACGTGGGCGCGCCGTGCTCGAGAAGGTACGTATCAGTGGTGGGGGACGTTGCAACGTGACCCATGCCTGCTGGGAGCCACGCGAACTGGTCAAGTACTACCCGCGCGGGGGTCGCGAGCTACTGGGGCCCTTTCACAAATTTGGCTGCGGGGATACGATGGCCTGGTTCTCAGACCGTGGGGTGGAACTGAAAATCGAGGACGATGGCCGGGTCTTTCCCGTCTCTGACGACTCCCAAACGATCATTGACTGCCTCCTCGGAGAAGTCCGCCGCCTCGGCGTGGGCCTGGTGACCGGTACCCGGGTCACCCGGATAATCAGCCCCGCTCCCGCAACCGAAGAACGGTGGACGGTAGAGGCGGGTGACCGCCGGAACTCAGCCCGCGAGGTGGCCGTGACCACCGGGAGCAATCCCGCCGTGTGGAAGCTGCTTGGTGCCCTGGGACACAACATCGTGGACCCCGTCCCCTCCCTGTTTGCCGTAAACATCAATGACGTCCGCCTCACGGGGCTGGCGGGCATCAGTCTACCCTGGGCCCGGCTGGAGGCCCCGCAGGATGGTCTGCAGGCCGAGGGGCCCTTGCTGGTTACCCACAAGGGCCTCAGCGGGCCGGCGGTTCTGCGCCTGAGCGCCTGGGGTGCCCGTCACCTGCATCCCCGCACCTACGCCTTTCCACTTTCCGTAAACTGGACGGCCCAACGCCGGGAAGCGGTCAGCGGAGAACTCCAGGAGCTACAGCAACAGCGGAGCCGGCAGCGCATCGGTAGTCATGCCGCTTTTTCCCTGCCCCTCCGGTTGTGGCAGTCGCTTTGCAGTGCGGCCGGCATCCCGGAAGAACAGCAATGGGCACAACTCTCCCGTGTGCAACGCGATGCGCTGGCCGGTGAGCTCACGGGGGGAGAGTTCCAGGTCAAGGGAAAGGCGACCAATAAGGATGAATTTACCACTGCCGGCGGTGTAGACCTGCGGGAGATCGACTTTACGACCTTTCGGTCCAGGCGCTATCCCACCCTATCCCTGGCCGGAGAGGTGTTGGACATTGACGCGATCACGGGGGGCTTCAACTTCCAGGCCGCATGGACCGGAGGCTGGCTAATCGGACAGCAAACGCGCTACACAGCACCTACTTAAGCGAGAAGGACATCTCTTCCTCGGAGTCGTAGGCCACGGGCTCGTCCGGATGGATGGGATCTACCTTAGTGAGGGTATCCGCAGCGGGCACCGGACGGTCAGCCAGTTCGGCAGGGGCTTCTGCCGGAAGGACCAGCGAGGCAGTTCGCGCCCGAAGTTGTGGTCGTTGTGGGATTAGTCTTGGCTCGGGCGTATAGACCGCCTGCATAAAGACGGGCTGTGGCTGGGGGGTGGCAACCTGCTGGGTAACCGCCGGCGACTCATCAGCCGGAAAGTAAGATTTTTGGATGGAGTTTCCTATCATATATATGATAGAAATCACCGCCAACATGTACGGAGAGGAAAACAGTTTCATTGTGTGTTGTTCAAAGGCCAATAGGCCGGGTCAATCTGGCAAAAACAATGCATTGGACTCGGTCCAATTCTAAAAGTAATATAAGACTTTATTTGTTCGGCTCAGCCCCTTGAAGGGGGAAAGGAACACAAAAGCACTAAATAAGTCCTCAAAACGGGTGTTTCTGCGGGGTTTCGTCCCTAGATATTGTGCGGGGGGCGGGAATTCCCTCCGGCAAGCGGCTTGTAAGTCGTGATACCGACATAATTCCGACCACTCCCACGAGCATCGCACAGGTACGGAACGGGAAATCACCCGGATAGGGCAGGAAGGCCGGTAACCCGAGGGTGTCATCGCCCCCACCGAAGCGCAGCAGCGCCGCGAGGAAGAAGCCGGCGAGGGCACCGTAGCGGTTACTGTGGGGATCGAACAGTGCGCACACCAGCGCCGGGAATAGCAGGCAGTACACGAAGTCGGAGCAGAGGAACCAGAGGGCATACACGCTCTTCACCTTAAAGGCGATCAGCGTGGCCGCAACCCCTACGATCCAAATGGAGCGCTGAATGAGGGGGGCCAGCTTGCGGTCGGGCAGCTCCGGTCTGAGGAGCGGCTTGTATACGTTCCATACACCCATGCTGCTCGCGCTGAGTACGCTACTGTCGACGCTCGACATGACGGCGGCGGCCACCGCGCCCAGCCCGACCACCGCGACGA
>JBGTHX010000479.1:0-3368 GCA_041746055.1 Lewinella sp.
TGTCGATGTCGTCTTCGAGCAGGAGGGTGACGGACATGGGCGGGAAGGCCTCATCGATCTCGCCGTCGTAGGTGTCGATCTTGGCGACCTTGGAGGTGAATCCGCTGGGCAGGACGATGACGTCGTCGCCCTTCTTGAATACGCCTCCGGCGACGCGACCGGCGTAGCCGCGGTAGTCGTGGTACTCATCGCTGTAGGGGCGGATGACCGTCTGCACGGGGAAGCGGCAGTCGATAAAGTTGTTGTCGGAGCCGATGTGAACGTTCTCGAGGGCGTACAGCAGGGTGCTGCCGCCGTACCAGTCCATGTTGGTGCTCCTGTCGACCACGTTGTCGCCGAGCAGGGCCGACATGGGGATGAACTCGACGTCCTTTACGTCCAGGCGGTGGCTGAAGGCGCTGAAGTCCTCCTTGATCTTATTGTAGGTCGCCTCGCTGAAGTCGACCAGGTCCATCTTGTTGATACAAACGATCAGGGGGGGAATCGGGAGGAGGGAGGCGATGAAGGAGTGGCGGCGGGTCTGCTCCACCACGCCGTGGCGGGCGTCGACCAGGATCAGGGCCACGTTGGCCGTGGAGGCGCCGGTAACCATGTTCCGGGTATACTGGGTATGGCCCGGGGTATCGGCGATGATAAACTTCCGCTTGGGGGTAGCAAAGTAGCGGTAGGCCACGTCGATGGTAATGCCCTGCTCGCGCTCGGCCTTGAGGCCGTCGGTGAGCAGCGCCAGGTTGACGACGGTCTCGCCGCGCTTGGCACTGGTCTGGGAGATAGCCTCGTACTGGTCCTCGAAGATGGACTTGGAATCGTACAGCAGCCGGCCGATAAGGGTGGACTTGCCGTCGTCGACGGAACCCGCGGTGGTGAAACGGAGCAGCTCGGTGTGCTCTAGGGAATTTACCATGTACTATTTACTGTTTACCATTTACAATGGGCCGGCGCCGAAGCGCGACAAACCTACTACCGTACTAAAAATACCCTTGCTTCTTCCGGTCCTCCATGGCGGTTTCGGAGCGCTTGTCGTCGGCGCGGCCGCCGCGTTCGGTCTGCCGGGCCATGCTGACTTCGGCGATGATGTCTTCCAGGGTGGAGGCTTCCGATTCCCAGACGCCGGTGGTGGTGATGTCGCCGATGGTGCGGCAGCGGACCATGCGGGTCTCGAGGGTCTCTTCCGGGCGGCGGGGCAGTACTTCGGAGTCGGCGAGCAGCATGCCGTCGCGCTTGAAAACCTTGCGTTCGTGGGCGAAGTAGAGGCTGGGCAGTTCGACCTGCTCTACGGCCAGGTACTGCCAGACGTCAAGTTCCGTCCAATTGGAGATCGGGAAGATGCGGAAGTGCTCCCCGTACAGCTTGCGGCCGTTGAAGAGGTTCCACAGCTCGGGGCGCTGGTTCTTGGGGTCCCACTGGCCGAATTCGTCGCGGTGGCTGAAGAAGCGCTCCTTGGCGCGGGCCTTCTCCTCGTCGCGGCGGCCGCCGCCGAGGGCGGCGTCGTACTTACCTTTCTCTAGGCTGTCGAGCAGCACGGCGGTCTGGAGGAAGTTGCGGGTGGCGTTGTAGCCGGATTCTTCGCGGACCATGCCGCTGTCAATCGCCTCCTGTACCGAGCCGACGATCAGGTTGGCACCGATGCGTTCCACCAGCTCGTCGCGGTAGTCGATGGTCTCCTGGAAATTGTGACCGGTATCGACGTGCAGCAGGGTGAAGGGGATCTTGGCGGGGTGAAAAGCCTTCACCGCCAGGTGGACCATCAGGATGGAATCCTTACCCCCGCTGAACAGCAGCACGGGGTTCTCGAACTGGGCGGCTACCTCGCGGAGTACGAAGATGCTCTCGGACTCGAGCTCGCGGAGGTGGTTGAGCTGGTAGGTATTCATAGGGGTAATGCTTCAATAAGTTGGTCAGCGGCCTGCTCAACGGTGAGGTCGGCGGTCCGCAGTTCGAGGAAGGGGTGCTCGGGGGCTTCGTAGGGGCTGTCGATGCCGGTAAAGTCCTTGATCTCCCCGGCGCGGGCCTTGGCGTAGAGTCCCTTCACGTCGCGGCGTTCGCATTCCTCCAGGGGGGTATTCACGTACACCTCGAGGAAATCATCGGGACCGACGATATCGAGCACGGCGGCACGCATCGCACGGGTAGGACTCACGAAGCAGCAGAGCACCAGGGCTCCGGTCTCCGCGAATAACTTGGCGACCTCGGCGACGCGGCGGGTGTTCTCCCGGCGGTCGGCCAGGCTGAAACCCAGGTTCGCATTGAGTCCGTCGCGGACGTTATCGCCGTCGAGCACGCGGGCGAAGACGGCCCTTTCGAAGAGTTTGCGCTCCGCCGCCGCGGCGATGGTGCTCTTGCCGCTGCCGGAGAGGCCGGTCATCCAGACCACCGCACCGCGGTGTCCCTGGGCGCTTTCCCGCTCCTCGCGCCCGACGAGGCGGTCATATATAGGGTGAATGTTCTCAGCCATAGTCGAATCAGGGGGCAAAGATAGGCACGGCGGGTGAGCCGAGGAACTACTCCCTCTACTTTAACCAGGAAGCTTTCTTCATATTCCGCCCGCTCAGACGTAGGCCACCGGGTTTGGATCGATGGCCTTCAGCTGCCGGATCACGCCGGCGGGGTCTTCCGCGCCGAAGACGGCACTCCCCGCCACGAGCACCCGCGCGCCCGCCTCGAGCACCTTCTGCGCGTTCTGCAGCCCGATGCCGCCGTCCACCTCAATGAGGGTGCGGGCATTCCGCACGGTGATCATCTCCTGCAGCTGCCGGATCTTGGGAATGCTCTGGTAAATGAATTTTTGGCCGCCGAAACCGGGGTTCACCGTCATGATCAGTACGGTATCGAGGTCCTCGATCACGTTCTCCAGCACGTTCACCGGCGTATGGGGGTTCAGGGCCACCCCGGCTTTGGCACCGCTCTCCCGGATCACCTGGATCACCCGGTGCAGGTGGGTGCAGGCCTCGGCGTGCACGGTGATGCCCGTGGCCCCGGCCTTGGCGAAACTCTCTACGTAGCGTACCGGATCCTCAATCATCAGGTGCACGTCGATGTACTTCTTCGCCCGGGAGGCGATTTGCTCGATAATAAACTGTCCGAAGGAGATATTGGGCACGAAAAGCCCGTCCATCACGTCGAGGTGAAACCAGTCGGCCTCACTCTCGTTGACCAGGTCGACCGCGCGGTCCAGGTGCAAAAAATCAGCGGCGAGCAGGGAGGGGGCGACTAAGTGGGGCATATTCGAAAGGTTGAAAATGAGTAGACGCAAGATATTACCTGGGGGTTTAGTTTGTTCGCTCCAGGCATCGGATGAGGCTTGGTACCTCGCCGCATCCGATGACTTCCGCTCTGCTAGCGGGTAGCGGGTAGTGGGTAGCGGGTAA
>JBGTHX010000480.1:0-18351 GCA_041746055.1 Lewinella sp.
GAGATCGGCGCCACCACCTCGACCTTCGGGTACGACGAGTCCATGAGCCGCTACCTGAAGGCCACCGACCGCGCCGACGTAGCCGAACTGGCCGACGCCGTAGCCGAGCACCTGACCGGCGACGACGCGTGCTACGCCAACCCCGAGCAGTACTTCGACCGCGTCATCGAGATCGACCTGAACACGCTGGAGCCGCACATCAACGGCCCCTACACCCCGGACCGCGCCTTCCCGATCAGCGAGTTCGCCGCCGCCGTGGACAAGTTCGAATTCCCGCCCGTACTGGAAGTGGGCCTTATCGGGAGTTGCACCAACTCGAGCTATGAAGACCTCGACCGCGCCGCCAGCCTGGCGCGGCAGGCGAAGCAGAAGGGACTGAAGGTGAAGAGTGAATTCACCGTGACCCCCGGCTCGGAGCAGATCCGTTACACCGTGCAGCGCGACGGTATCCTCGACAGCTTCGAGGAGATCGGCGGCGTAGTGCTCGCCAACGCCTGCGGACCGTGTATCGGACAGTGGGCCCGCCACACCGACGACCCCAACCGCGCCAACTCGATCCTCACCAGCTTCAACCGCAACTTCGCCAAGCGCAACGACGGTAACCCCCAGACCCGCGGCTTCGTGGCCAGCCCCGAGATCGTAACCGCCATGTCCATCAGCGGCAGCATGAAGTTCAACCCCCTCACCGATACCCTCACCAATGAGGCCGGCGAGGAGGTGATGCTCGACCCGCCCACCGGCGTGGAGCTGCCCCCGAGGGGCTTTGCCGTGGAGGATGCCGGCTACCAGGAACCCGCCGAAGACGGCAGCGGTATCGAAGTGGTCGTCGACCCACAGAGCGACCGGCTGCAGCTGCTGGAACCCTTCAAGCCCATCCAGCCGGAGCAGGTACGCAACATGCGCGTCCTCATCAAGGCCAAGGGCAAGTGTACCACCGACCACATCTCGATGGCCGGTCCCTGGCTCACCTACCGCGGTCACCTGGAGAACATCTCCCAGAACTGCCTCATCGGCGCCATCAACGCCTACAACGAGAAGACCAACGAGGTCATCAACTACGTCTCCGGCGAATACATGGCCGTACCCGACAGCGGTACCACCTACCGCGATAACGGCATCGGCCAGATTGTGGTCGGCGAGGAGAACTACGGAGAGGGATCGAGCCGCGAGCACGCTGCCATGGAGCCCCGCTTCCTCGGCGTCCACGCCGTGCTGGTGAAAAGCTTCGCCCGTATCCACGAAACGAACCTGAAGAAGCAGGGCATGCTGGCCCTCACCTTCGTCAATCCCGAGGATTACGAGAAGATCCGCCAGGACGACCAGGTGAGCCTCACCGACTTCGCGTCGATGACTCCCGGCCGCAACCTGACCGTGAAGCTCGACCACGCCGACGGCACCTCCGAAACCTTCGAGGCAGCACATACCTACAACCAGGCCCAGATCGACTGGGTGAACGCGGGCAGCGCCCTGAACAAGATCCGGCAGGAGCTGGCGGGATAAGTGATCCGCCCTCCCCGGGAGTAAGTCTCCGCCGCGAATGGGTCGTGGCGGAGGCTTTTTTTTGGATAGGGAGTACCACACGGGGGCATAATCTTGTTATGGAAAGAGCCACGCCGGCCACCTAACCTACACGAAAACAACCCCTTGAACCAAACCGAGCAAGTGCCGCAAACCCTCCGGCCCCGCTTCATGCATAACTGTATATGCAACAATACCTTACCTTAATCATTCTTTCAGGCTGTCTTATTTTTTCCTCTTGTGAGGAAAAGGGTCCGGACAGTTCCATCATCACCGAGTCCGATTTCGTGGGTACCTGGACGGTACCCGAATTCACCGGCGATTTTACGGTATCCGGCACTTTTTCGGGTAATCCCGTCGACGAACGCGGCCGAAGCTCGATCAGCGACAGTGACCTGCAGATAGCGCTCTACGACGATGGCCGCTGGGCATCCTCCGGAACCTATACCATGACCGTAGCATCCGAAGACGACCAGGAAGTGACCCGTGAGGAAGGTGTCGGCGGCGGCACCTGGAGCTACCAGGGGGGTACGCTGCAACTCAACGGCCTGGAGAACACCAACCGCAATGGATTCTTCGAAAATCCCCAGTCCTGCGCCGTACTCGATTTCGTGCGTAGCGAGCAGATCGGTTTGCTTACCGAAATGGACGTCACCGAATCGGACCCCGACCACGATATCAGCCTCCGCACCCGGGGGCAGTTTGTCATCCAGCTGGAGCGCTAGGCGTTAAAAAGCGGCGCGCGGAAACGATTGAGCGCCGGGCCGGGGTTGGTAATGGTGCTAATTCGCAATAGTAGATGCTGGCTCCGGCCCGGTGCGACACCCTCACTTCCCCACCTTCCCCGCATGAGATTTTTTACTTTCCTGTTCTTCCTGGCACTCTCCGGTGCCCCGACGCTCTCTGCCCAGCTGAATCCGCTTCAGAGCGGCTACGACCTGCTCGTAGACAACCGGGCGGAGGAAGCGCGCGACTACTTTTCCGGCCGCCTCACCGGCCCCTTCGCGGGCGACGCGGCCCTGGCCCTCTGCCTGGCTGAGACGATGCTCCACCACGCCGAGGCGGCCCTGGCCGCCTACCACCGCTTCGCCACGCTCGAAACGGATGCCGCGAAGCGGAACGCCTTCCTCGACGCCTTCTGGCAGGTACAGTCGCGGGAACTCGGCAAGGAAAGCTACGCCTACCACGAGGCGCAGGTGGACAACCCCTACACCCGTATGCGCCCGCTGGCCCTCTACACCCTGGCCGAGCACCATCACCTGAAGGGGGAGCTGCGTAAGTCGCGCGAACTCTACGGCCGTATCGGCACCGTGCAGCCCTGGAGCATCGTGGGCCCCTTCGAGAATATCTCGGAGAGCGGCTTCGACCGGGACTTCGGGGTACCGGGCCACCCCGAACGGGACGCCCGCTTCATCAACAAGCGCGGGGTGGCCGTAAGCTGGATCCCCCTGGAACGGCCCGGCCGCAGCGGCTGGCTACACTTCGGCAACTACCTCAACGCCGAAGACGCCATCGTCTACGCCCAGTCGTACTGCCAGAGCCCCGGCGACCGCGAGGCCGTGTTCCGCCTCGGCACCAGCGGCTCCGTCAAGGTCTGGGTCAACGACCGGCTGGCCTTCAGCGAGGTCCACGAGCGCGACAACCACCTCGATACCTACGTCTTCCGGGCGCCCCTGCAGGCGGGCCACAACCGCGTGCTGATCCAGATCGGAGCCTCCGGTGACGGAGGCGCTAACTTCCAGTTGCGGCTGACGGATGAGGCGGGTAACTCCCTGTCCGACCTGGACTGGACCAACGAGCCCGGCAACTACACGGTAGGGCCGGACCGTGCCCCCGACGTGATGGCCAATCCCACCGAAGCCTGGTTCCGCGCCAGGATCGCCGGCGGGCAGTCCACGATCGTGGACCTGCTGGCGTTCTCGCAGTTCTACCTGCTCAACGGCTTCCACGAGGAAGCGCGCGCCATACTCGCCAAAGCCCGTACCGACTACCCGTCTAACCTCCAAGTGATCACCCAAATGATCCCGGTGCTGCGTGCGCTGGAAGACGAGACCGGCGCCTCCGAGATCGAGCAGCAACTGGTACAGGAGCACCCCGACTACTCCCTTTCGCTGCTCTCCCGCCTCAGCGACGCCAAGGACCTGGAAGACTGGCCCCGGTGCGATGAGCTGATCGCGCAGTACCGGCACCGCTATGGCGATTCCGAAACCTTGCTCAAGCAGGAGATATTCGTGACCGCCAACCGGGGCGAGACCGACAAGACCGCCGCACTCATCCAGCTGGGCATGGCCCGCTACCCGGAGAGCACGGACTTCCTGCTCGGACAGGCCCACTTCGAGAGCAGTGTCCGCAACCGCCCCGCCAACGCGATCCGCCTGCTTGAAAAGTACCTCAAGGACCACTACCGGGAAGGCGTGGTAGAGCAACTGATCGACCTGAACTACAAGGCCGGTAACGCCCAGGAGGTCATCAAGCTGTTCCAGAACCTGCTGGAGTGGGACCCCGACAATATCAACTACCTCTCCCGCCTCAGCCGCCTGTACTCCGTGAGCGGCAACGCGCGAGAAAGCCAGCGTACCCTCGATCGCGCCCTGGCCCTCGCTCCCTACCGCGGCAGCCTGCACAGCACCCAGGGACAATTCTACGCCGAGGCGGGCGATCAGGTCCGTGCCGAGGCGGCCTACGAGAAAGCCCTCGCCCTGAATCCCTACGATTACGACAGCCGCGATGCCCTGCGTAACCTGCGCAGCGAGTCCACCTCCGCCTTTAGCGCCCTGCCCGAGACCGATTACTACGCGCTGTACACGGAATCGAAGGGGACTGAGGCCTATCCCGACGACAACAGCGTGATCCTGGCGTACGACGTCCAGCAAGTGATCCACGAGGGAGGTGCCAGCGAAGTGCGCACGAGCCTGCTGGTCAAGGCCCTCACCCCCGCCGGCGTGGACGAATGGAAAGAGTACAGCATCCCGGTCTACGGCGACCAGCAGGGAGTAGTGGAAAAGGTAGAGGTGCTGGATCCCGACGGGTCCCGCCACGAAGCTTCCCGCTCGGGCACCGACGTGGTCTTCGACCGCCTGCAGCCCGGCGGCGCCGTCCACGTGGTCTTCCGCCTGCGCGAGTTCCAGCAGGGGCGCCTGAGCGGTAAGTTCTGGAACGATCACGCCCTGTCCACCGGCCTGCCCAGCGTACAATCCACCTACAGCCTGCTGGCACCTAAGGGTACGGACTTCGACGTCAGGATCACCGGCCTCCAGGAGGATACCGTGGAGCCCGTCCGCACCCCGCTCGACGGCCGGGAGCTCTACGTGTGGCAACTGACCGACCGGCCCAGCCTGCAACCCGAGGCCGTCACCCCGAATATCTCCGACATCGTCACTACCGTGCGGGTGTCCAATATTAAAGACTGGGCCTTCATCGCCAGGTGGTACAGCGAACTGACCCACGCCAAAATCCGCGTGGACGCGGACGTGCGGCAGGCGGTGGACGAGCTCTTCGCCGATGCCCCCGCCGACCTGAGCCGGCGCGAGCAGGTGGAGCGCATCTATCGCTTCGTCAGCGGGAATATCCGCTACATCTCGGTGCCCTTCCTGCAATCCAACTTCATTCCCCAGAGCGCCGCCCGTACCCTCGCCACCCGGCAGGGCGACTGTAAGGACGTGAGCTCGCTTTTCGTGGCCATGTGCGACGCCCGTGGCATAACCGCTAACCTGGTCCTCATCAATACCCGCGACCGCAGCCGCGAATCCCTTGCCCTCCCCGGCATCGGCTTCAACCACTGCATCGCGCGGGTGGAACTGGACGGCGTACCCTACTTCGTGGAGCTCACCGACGAAAACCTGCCCTTCGGGACCGGCGACTGGTCGGTCAACAACTCCTTCGCCCTCGTCATACCGCGGGAAGGCGAGGCCTACACCCATCCCGCCGGGCTGATCAACCCCGAGTCGCGCGGCGTGAACAGTGTGATCCGCACCGGTACGCTGAGCTTCGACGGCGCGGACATGGTCTTCGACCTGCAGAACCGCCGGGTAAACTCCGTGGCCTCAAGCTTCCGCCACACCTACCGCGACGAAAGCCCCGACAACCAACGCCGCAGTATGCAGCAGGCGATCGCCGACAACTACCCGAGGGTCACCCTCACCGATCTCTCGTTCTCCAGCGGACTGGACGATCTCTTCGACAACGAGGTCGCCTACGCCTACGCCTACCGCGTATCCGACCCCGGCAATAAGATCGGCGGCATGAAGATCTACCCCGTCGTTCTGTCCGACCAGCTGCAAACCCCGCCCTATACCAGCACCGCCGAGCGGCAACTGCCCATCGACCTCTGGCAGACCTTCGAGGCCGAGTATTACGAGCAGACCCTGGAGGTGATCACTCCGGAGGGGAAGGCCCTGGTGGAAGTGCCGGAGCCGGTCACGGTCTCGAACGACTACGTTGACTACGGGCTGGAGTACGCGGCCACCGAATCGGGCCTGACCATCCGGCGGACCATCCGCCTGAAGCAGGACATCGTACCGCCCGCGGCCTATGCTTCCTTCCGCGACGACATGTTGCGAATCGTCGAGGCGGACAAGGTCAACCTCGCCTACCGGTAATCACTGCCGGATCGTCTCGGGGGTGAAGCCGTTGTGGAAGCGAAATTTTTCGCGGCGGCTCACCCGCCACTCCCCGTCATCGGTGAGCCGCCCCGTCCAGTCGGTGACCGCGTGGCTGCGGCTTTCCACCGGCAGGCGCACGCCTCCGTCGAAGCGCTTGTACTTCACTTCCATCAGGGTGGGGGTGCTGCGGTTGGCTGCGGCTACGGTGTACAGGAAGCGATCCACCAGGCGGGTCCTGGAATGAATGTAGAGCCGGTAGCGGTCACTGGCCTGCCCGACCCCCTCGCCAAAGGTGACGTCCACGAGTTGGTAGGCGGTACCGTTCAGGGTATCGGTGCCCACGTACTGGTATTCGGTGCCGGGGTCCCCGAGCTTATGCATCATGGCGAGCCAGTAGAAATTGGTCTTCCGGTGGAAGAGGGCCCTGGCCTTTTCGTCGGGTTCGGTGACCAGTTGTCCGTCGACCAGCAGGGTGGTGGTCCGGCCATTGTAGTACTCTTCGCGCAGGTGGCCGTTGGCGTCGCGGTCGCGCCCGTAGCTGATCTCCCCGTCGAAGCGGTAGCGTTCCAGGGACTGGCTGCCGTCGGGGCGGTGGTACTCGTATTCTACGTCTTCCAGGCGGTGGAGGGCGTCCGGCCCGCCGACGGCCTCGATCACTTCCCCGATGAGTACCTGCGGGTCCTGGGCGGCCAGAATGGCGGGTACGCAGGTGCAGAGGAAGGCGAGCGGGAGCAGTAGTTTCATGGTGAGCAAGGCTGGCCGGAGTCCGGTTCCCGGTGAACCAAGTTAAGGATTCGCGGCGATCTAACCCGCCACCAGTACCCGGCCATCCAGGGCAAGCGAGCTGCCGCTACCGGTAAGGTCACCGGTGAGTTCCAGGTCGACCAGGTGGTTGACCCAGCTATCGTCGGCGGGGAACTCCACCTTGATGTAGTTATCGGTGAAGCCGTGGAGCAGTCCGTCCTCCTTCCCTTTCTCGAGCAGGACGGGCCGGATCTCCCCGCGGTGGCGTTCGTAGAAGGCGCGCCGCTTCTTCTCGCTGAGGATACTCAGCATCTTGTTGCGTCGGCGGCGTTCGGGGAGGGGGACGGCGCCTTCCATCTCCGCGGCGGGCGTATTGGCCCGCTCGCTGTAGGTGAATACGTGGAAGTAAGTAACGTCCAGTTCCTGTACGAAGCGGAAAGTCTCGAGGAAGTCCTCCTCCGTTTCCCCGGGGAAGCCGACGATCAGGTCGACGCCGATGCAGGCGTGAGCCATTACCCGGCGGATGTGGGCGACGCGCTCCGCGTAGAGCTCGCGGCGGTAGCGGCGGCGCATTTGGGCCAGTTGCTTGTTGTTGCCGCTCTGCAGGGGCATGTGGAAATGGGGCGCGAAGCGGTCGCTGTGGGCCACGAAGTCGATGACCTCGTCGGTACAGAGATTGGGCTCAATGCTCGAGATCCGAAAGCGGCGGATCCCGGAGACGCGGTCGAGGGCGCGGGCGAGGTCCACGAAAAGTGCCTCCTTGCGGGGGCGTTGCCCCTCGATCACCTGGGTGCCGTTGCCGAAGTCGCCGATATTGACGCCGGTGAGGACGATCTCCTTCACTCCCTTCGTCGCGATGGCCTCGGCGTCGCCCACGATCTGCTCCACCGTGCTGCTGCGGCTCGCACCGCGGGCCAGCGGGATGGTGCAGAAGGAGCAATTGTAGCTGCAGCCGTCCTGTACCTTGAGAAATGAGCGCGTCCGGTCGCCGAAGCTGAAGGACGACACGAAGGTGTCGGCTTCCGTCACCTCTCCCGCCTTCACCATGCCCTTCCCGGGGCCCGCGCCGATGCCGTCGATGTAGTCGAGGATCCGGAACTTCTCCGCGGCCCCGAGAACCAGGTCTACGCCCTCGATACCGGCGATCTCCTCCGGTTTCAGCTGGGCGTAGCAGCCGACCACGACGACCTTGGCACCCGCGTTCCCGCCCAGCGCCCGGCGTACCACGTTGCGGCACTTGCGATCGGCGAATTCGGTGACCGAGCAGGTATTGATGACTACCACGTCCGCCCCCTCGTCAAAGGGCACCTCCCGGTAGCCCGCCGCCTCGAACTGCCGCCCGATCGCGGAGGTCTCGCTGTAGTTGAGCTTGCAGCCCAGGGTGTAAAAGGATACGGTACCGATGGTGGACATGGGGCAAAATTACGGCGGGTGGGAGAAACGACCGGGAAGGGGAAGTTGGAAATTGTGATTTCCGATTTTTGATTCAGGATTTCTGATTCTTGATTTGCCACGGCACAAGTGACGGTCAACCTTATGGTGGAGTCCGATCGCTTGATTATTTGCCTCGCTCCCCCGCGGCTGATCGTTCAGCTTTCTCATACCCTCCGAGGAACCTCTGTGAAGCCCTCTGTGCCACCCCCGTGGTGAACCACCAGCCCATTAAGGTTTTTTACAACAACCCCCCCGGCTGCCCGGTTGGACCACCAAAACCAACCCAATGAATCTATCCAACAAAGTAGCCATCATCACCGGAGCCAGCAGCGGTATCGGGGAAGCCACTGCTAAGAAACTCGCGGCCGAAGGCACCCGGGTCGTACTGGCCGCCCGACGGACCGATCGCCTCAACGAGATCAAGGCCGATATCGAAAGGGCCGGCGGACAGGCGCTCGTAGTCGCCACCGACGTGACTAAGCGTGAAGACGTCAAGAACCTGGTCAAGCAGGCCAAGGACACCTTCGGCCCCGTGGACATCCTCGTCAACAACGCCGGCCTGATGCCTCTCAGCTACATGAAGAACCTGCACGTGGACGAGTGGCTCACCATGGTCGACGTCAACATCAATGGCGTACTGCTGTGCCTCGCCGAGACGCTGCCCGACATGACGGAGCGCAAGAGCGGCCACATCATCAATATCTCCAGCGTAGCGGGCCGTGAGGTCATGAACGGCAGCGCGGTCTACTCCGCCACCAAGTTCGCCGTGCGCGCGCTCAGCGACGGGCTGCGGCAGGAACTCGCGCCGAAGTTCGGGATCCGCGTCACTTGTATCGAGCCCGGTGCCGTGGAAACGGAACTGACCGAGACGATCACCGACAAGGAACTGATGAACGACCTGAAGGGATTCTTCGATAACATCGAGATGCTCAGCAGCGACGACATCGCTAACGCCATTCACTACGCCGTGACCCAGCCCGACGGCGTACACATCAACGAACTGCAGGTGCGGCCCACTACCCAGGGCTAGGTCCCGCCGGTCCCACGGGCAACCCTGCCCCGTAATCCCTACATTTGCCGGCCATGTACAAGGACAAAAAGGTGGTGGTAGTGATGCCCGCCTACAACGCGGCCCTCACCCTGGAACGGACCTACCGCGAAGTACCCCGCGATCTGGTGGACGAGGTGATCCTCTGCGACGACGCCAGCAAGGACGAAACCAGCATACTCGCCCTTCAGCTGGGCGTCGAACACGTGATCACCCACCCGAGCAACCGGGGCTACGGCGGTAACCAGAAAAGCCTTTACAACAAGGCCCTGGAGATCGGCGCGGACATCGTAATCATGGTGCACCCCGACTACCAGTACACCCCCAAGCTCATCCCCACCATGTGCAACATCATCGGGGAAGACCTCTACCCGGTGGTGCTGGCCTCCCGCATCCTGGGCATGGGTGCCCTACGCGGGGGTATGCCGATGTACAAGTACATTGCCAACCGCTTCCTCACCGCCACCCAAAACCTGCTCGTCAACTACAAGCTCAGCGAATACCACACCGGCTACCGCGCCTTCAGCCGCGAGGTGCTGGAAACCATAGATTTTAATGCGAACGACGACGATTTCGTCTTCGACAACGAGATGCTCTCCCAGATCATCTACCACCGCTTTGACATCGCCGAGGTGACCTGCCCGACGAAGTACTTCGAGGAAGCCAGCAGCATCAACTTCATGCGCAGCAGCAAATACGGGCTCGGCGTATTGCGGGTATCGGTGGAGCACCGGCTGGCGCGGTGGGGGGTGGTCAAACCCGCTATTTTTCGACGGAAAGGAGGAGATTCCATTTAAAATTTAAAATTTGGCATTTACAATTTGCGCGCAGTGCTGATGCGGCGGGAGTAATCTCCCAATTACCGTTTACGAAGTACCAGGTACCATTGCCCTCGTGGCTGATGCGCTGCCGTGACTAAAGGAGGGAAGGGCTCCGTGTCGACTTCGTGGTGAACCTGAACCCAGCCGAGCAGCGGCGAGCGAAGCGAGAGCGTCACGGGCAATTGTAAATGGTACCTTGCCCATTGTAAATAGTAAATCTCCATGACCCCGATCCCCTTTAAAGGCATCCTTTTCGACCTCGACGGCACCCTGGTAGATAATATGATGGTCCACCACCGGGCCTGGCAGCGGAAGCTGGGGGAACTCGGACTGGACTACAGTCTCGACCGGGTCAAAGAGGAGGTCCACGGCGTGAATACGGAAATTCTCGAGCGGCTGTTTGGCGACCGGTACAGTCCGGCGGAGCGCACCCACATCTCCCGCGAAAAGGAGGCTGCCTACCGCGAGATCTTCGCTCCCGACTTGGCCGATAATACCGTGGGCGGGGCCCTGGAATTTATCCGGGAGGCCTACGCGTTGGACGTGCCAATGGCGGTGGGTACCGCCGGGCCGGAGGAGAACGCCTTTTTCGTGATCGACGCGTTGGACATCCGCTCCATGCTGGGCCACATCGTGCACTCGGGGATGGTGAAGAACGGCAAGCCCGACCCGGAGGTGTTCCGGCAGGCGGCCGACGGCATTGGGGTGGCCCTGGAGGACTGCCTGATCTTCGAGGACAGCGTCACCGGCGCCCGGGCGGCCAATAATGCCGGCTGCCCCGTCGTAGTGCTGACGACCACCCACGTCAGGGAGGAGTTTGACGGACTGGAAGTGGCCGCTTTCCGGGAAGATTTCCGCGGACTCATCATCGAGCGGCAGGTCGGCGACGGCTTCTTGCTGGCGCAGTAGGGCGAGACAAATGCTGAATCCCTGGCTGCCCCAGTTCCGTTCCTTCGAAGCTTACCTGAAGCTCACCCGCGGCTATAGCGAGCATACGCTATTGGCCTACCGCAGCGACCTGGAGAAACTGCCGGCCTACCTCGAGCTGAGGGGCTGGTCGATCGGTCCGGGGGCGGTGGAACGGATGCACCTCGATGGGTTTCTGCAGTACCTGGCCGAACTGGGCCTGGCCCCGCGCTCCCAGGCGCGGCTGGTGTCGGCGCTGAAGACCTTCTTCGCCTTCCTGGTGGATGAACGGGTGATCGTCACCAATCCTACGGAACTGATCCGGGCCCCCAAGCTGGGGCGGAAGATCCCGGAGGTGCTTTCCTACGAAGAGATCCGCGCCCTCCTGGGGGCGATCGACCTGAGCACCGACCAGGGACTGCGCGACCGGGCGCTGCTGGAAACGCTCTACGCCTGTGGACTACGGGTAAGTGAAGCCACGGGACTACGCCTGTCCGACCTCTATCTCGGAGACGAATTCGTAAGGGTAACGGGAAAGGGTAATAAGGAAAGGATCGTGCCGATGGGACCGGATGCGGTGCGGCACGTGGAGATCTACCTCGAATACGTGCGCAAGGTACTACCCGTGATACACGACGAGAATACCGTCTTCTTAAATCGGAGGGGGAGCGGTCTGAGCCGGATATCGGTCTTCACCGCCGTAAAAAAGTACGCGGCAGCGGCCGGGATCGAGAAGCGGGTGAGTCCGCATACTTTTCGTCATTCATTCGCCACCCACCTGATCGAGGGGGGCGCTGACCTGCGTGCGGTTCAGGAAATGCTGGGGCACGAATCCATCCTGACGACGGAGATATATACTCACCTGGATACGGACTTCCTAAGGGAAACTATACTGTCCTACCATCCGGCAAACCGGAACTAAAAGAGGTTCGCGATGCTGGGAATGAAGAACAAGGCCAGAAAAACGAGGCTCAAAAAAGCCAGGAAAAGGATGCGGGCGAAATCGCCGCGGAGTTCTGCTGAGTGTTTCATAGCTGGGGTTGATCAATGTATATTATTGTACATACATCACTTACGTTAATAACTCCTTAATTGGATTGAAAGTTCGGGCCGAATCCGGTTCCGGAAGGGTGGGTGTAACGGGGGCGATCGCCGCGGCATCAAGCGGTAGCATCAAATCCGAACAAACGCCATGACTACTCGCCTCATTGTTATCGTTTTCCTCCTTGCCGCCTTCGGCCTGTCGCTTGCAGCCCAGGGCACTACCCAACACGCCAAGCGACGCGCCGGACACAACCTGAGTACCCGCATTGACAACCGGGTGGACCAGGGGGTGGACAAAGCCTTTGACGCCGTGGAGGGGCTTTTTAAAAAGAAGGAGCAGCCGGAAGCGGAAGGATCCCACACCGTAGGCGATTCCGCCGCCGCCGTATCCGAGCCCTTCCAGAACGACCACCCCTTCAGCCTGACCATGACCGTCACCGAAAAGAAGCGCAACCGCGAGGAGGTGTCTACGGTCCGGCTAGGCGCCAGCACCGATCAGATCGCCATGGTTACCTCGGCCGACGGCGGCGGGGAAAGCGCCCGTATGATCTTCGATACCCGTGACGGAAAGACGACCATGATCACGACCGATAAAAAAGGCGAGACGCAGGCCTTTCGCATGCGTATGCCCCGGCTGGGCGGCCTGATCGACCGGGCCGGAGACGACGTAGCCTCCCACCTGAAGGTGACCCGCACGGACGAACGGCGCACCATCGACGGCTACGCCTGCGAGCTGGTCATCGTCGAGAACACCAAGGAAAAAACCACCACCCGTTCGTGGATCACCCATGACCTCGACCTGAGCGGGGAGGAAGTGTTCGGCACCATCGGGCGCATGATGGGCGGTTCCGGTGCTTCCCGCATGCCCCTGCCCCCGGGCCTGACCGATCTGCAGGACGGCTTCCCCATCGAGGCCACCACCGTAGACGGCAACAGCACCTACGAGATGCGCTTCACCGATATCCGTATCGGGGACGGCATTGACCGGTCGCTCTTCGATACGACCGGCGTGGAGGTTCGTGACATGGGGTTTTAGTAATGCGGTACAGCACCACACTACTCCCGTACCACATTACCTTTGCCACAAATTCTCCCCCATGCCCACCACCCGCCCCACCATCCAGATGGTCGACCTGAAGACCCAGTACGAGCAGATGCAGGACGAAGTCGACCAGGCGGTGCTCGACGTGATCCGGAGCGGAGCCTTCATCAACGGACCGGCGGTGCAAAATTTCCAGCGGGGACTGGAGGAATACCTGCGCTGCAACCACGTCATTCCCTGTGCCAACGGCACCGATGCCCTGCAGATCGCGCTCATGGCGCTGGGACTCAAGCCGGGCGACGAAGTGATCGTACCCGCCTTCACCTACGTGGCCTCCGCGGAGGTGATCGCATTGCTCGGACTCAGTCCGGTAATGGTAGACGTTGACCCCTTTACCTACAACGTGACCGCCGAGCTGATCGAGCCGGCACTGACGGGGCGGACCCGCGCGATCATCCCGGTCCACTTATTCGGTCAGAGCTGCGACATGGAACCGATCCGCAACCTGGCCCGCAAGCACGATCTCTACCTCGTCGAGGACAATGCCCAGGCCATCGGGGCCGAGTACACTTTCTCCGATGGCAGCGTGAGCCGCACCGGTACCCTCGGGGACATCGGGTGCACCAGCTTCTACCCCAGCAAGAACCTCGGCGCTTATGGAGACGGCGGGGCTATCAATACCGACAGCGACGCGCTCGCCGCCCGCCTGCGGACCGTCGCCAACCACGGACAAAACCGCCGCTACTACCACGACGTCGTGGGTGTCAACAGCCGCCTCGACTCGGTGCAGGCCGCGATCCTCAACTGTAAGCTGCCCCGGCTGGAGGAATACAATGCCCGCCGCGAAGCCGCCGCCCGCTACTACGATACCCACCTGGCCGGCATCGAGGGATTGCTGCCCCCCGCCCGCTTGCCGGCGAGTACCCACGTCTACCATCAGTATACCCTGCGCGTTGACGGGGGGCACCGGGACGCACTCCAGCAACATCTCCAGGAGGCGGGCGTCCCGAGTATGATCTACTATCCGGTCCCTCTGTACGACCAGGAAGCCTTCCGCGGTACGGCGGCGAACAAGATCGATTTCCTGCCGGTCACCGATGCCCTTTGCAGGGAGGTGATCTCGCTGCCCATACACAGCGAACTGGACGAGGAAACACTGGCCTACGTTTGCGACAGCGTGCGTGAATTCTTTGTTTCTTAAAACAAACAAAAAGTTTTAAACGAGCAACTTTTGACTTGGGAAAAGTGTTATTTCAGGAGTAAAGAATCCTGAAAATCATTCCCTTATGGCACTTCCGATCGTCATGCAGAAGGTCGATTCCCAGATGCTCTCCGAGATGGGGTACCTGCGGGCCGCGAACACGCTGTTCGTGAAGTTCCGCAACAACGGGGCCGTGTACGCCTACTTCGGCGTACCCGCCGAGCACTGGCAGCGACTGCGCGCCGTAGCCAGCGTCGGCCGATACATGCAGCGCCACATCTTTAAAAAGTACGCCGCCGCCCGTATCTCCGAGGGCGAAAAGGCACCGGCCGCCGGTATCGCCGAGGCGGCCTAGTCGCTCACGGCCACGCCCACCATGGAGTCGGCCGTTCCGTAATACAGGAACCATTTTTCGTGGAACCGGACCAGCCCCTGGATGAAGGTGGTGCCCGAGGCATACTGTCCGCTAAGTTCGTGGGGGAGGGAGGGGCAGATGAACGGCTCCTCCATCCGTTTGAGGAGTACCGTGGGGTCGGCGGCGCTGAATAGTGCCTGTCCGCCGCAGTAGGCGCCGGGACCCGCATCGCGGTACCGCAGCGAATCCACCTCGGAATTTTTCCCGTTGTAGAGCACCAGGATGCCTGCCTCCGTGAGCAGGGCGGGCGGCCCGGGCTCACTGAGGCCGCTGTCGAAGTAGCCGTCGCGGCGGGGCAGTGGATCGTACAGCGTGCTGTCGGGATTCAGCACCGGCGTCCAGTCGAGCAGGTCGTCACTATAGGCGAGCCCCACCACGGCATCTCCCCAGTACATCCAGTATTTTCCGTTTACGGTCGTGGCCTGCAGCTGCCCGTCGGGGGTCAGGGCGCACACCACCGAGCCGGATTTGGACCAGGTGTCGTGGAATTTCCCCCCGAAGGCATCCTGGAACACCGGGCCGTGCTTCGTCCAGTGCTCGAGATCGGTGGAGGTGGCCGAGCAGAGCCGGGCTACGTCCTGGTTCCAGGCGGTATAGAGCATGAGGAAGCGGCCGTCGGCCAGTGCCACTACCCGTGGGTCCTCGCAGCCGCCGGGGTCCTCGAATTCCCGGTTGTTGTCGGGGCCGGGGTAGAGCACCGGCTCCGGACGGCGGGTGAAGTGGATACCGTCGGCGCTGGCGGCCAGTCCTACGCGGCTGGTGCGGCCGCCGAGAATGGCGGAGGGGTCGTCCTCGGCGCGGAAGAAGAGGTAGATACTGTCGCCCCGCACCACCGCTCCCGGGTTGAAGACGTCCGCGCGCTGCCACTGCACCACCTCGCCCGTCCGCGGATCCCGGAAGGTGTAGCTGGTATCGGCCGTCATGATAGGATTCGTGGCGGGTTTCTCGAATCCGGTGAGCCAGGGTGACACGGCCGACGCGGCGGCGGGCGCGGGTGCGGGGGGGCGGCAGCCGAGGCAGACCAGACAAAGGAGCAGGAGTGGAAGGTAGGGCATGGGCGAAAGCTAGGGTGGCCGGTGCAACAATGATCCGGCGGCCTAATATTAACATTTTTCTAAGGGGCCGGAGTCGTTTGCCCCCCCTTTCGGCCCGTAGCTTTGTACTTCCGCCTTTTGGCCGTTGAGTTTGCGAATCACTATGAACGTTATGAAGTATTTCCTGTGGCCCCTGCCGGCCCTCCTCCTCCTGTTTTCCGAAGGGGCGTTTGCCCAGGGAGAACCCTGTGGCGCAGCCGCTTCGGTCATCGCACCGGATGTGCTGTACACCGTCGAAACGGGTGCGGCGGCCGCCGATCTCGAGCTCTACTTCCTCCGGGGGAATGCCCTCACTTCGCCGCTCACCGCCACCTTCGGCGGTACCACACCACGCAGTACCTACCTGTACCTGACGAATACCGCCGGGGTGGAAGGCAATGGCCTTAGCTGTGCCGTAGTGGAAAGCAATAAACCCTACGGGCTGAGCACTTTCGTGCCCTCCCGCAGCGGCTCCGTCGCTTTGGCCTACCGGAGCGGCGGCAACCAGGATTTCAATTTTTCCCTCTTTGCGGGGACCTTCGATCCCGCCGCAAACAATTGCGGGAAGTGGGTCGCCTCCAACCGCACCGACCGGGGGATTCAGGTGCCCACCATCTACGTGGAACTGGTGGCCGGTCAGACGTATTCCCTGGTGTATCAGCCGATAGACACTGAAAATTCAGGAACCAAAAAATCGATCACGTTTTCCGGCGAGGCCGCTCCCGCGCTTTACCCAGCTCCGGCGCTGTCGTCCGGAAGAAGCTATACCTACTTCGCTACCGAGGTACAGGACAACGTCATTCTGGAGGTAAGCGAGACGGCGGACTTCCGCGCGTTGCCCGCCGGCGCATACAAGATTCGCGGCGTCGACTACGCCACAGAGACCGACACCGCCTCCTGGGTGGGCCTGCGCACCTGGGATATCCGGAAGGACGATGCCGGCAACCCCACCTGCCTGGCCGTCAGCAGCAATAACATCGACCTGCTGGTCAGCGACCCTCCCCCTCCCCCCGTGGTGTGGGAGCACGTTGCCACGGAGACATCCGACGAGGGCGTGACCGTCACCTGGGTGGTCGCCTCCGAAACCGATAATGACTTTTACCGGGTGGAACGGTCCCGCACCGGGGGGGAGTGGCTCGATCTAGGGGAGGTAGCCGGAAACGGTACCCGGACCACCGGCGCTACGTTCAACTTCACGGATACCACGCCTTCGACCGGGATCAATTTCTACCGTATCGCGCAGACCGACTTCGACGGCACGGTGGATTACTCCGAAACCGTGACCGCTGACTGGATCGTGAAACTGGCCAAACTGAGCCTGTTTCCCAATCCGATGTCGGACCGGCTCAACCTGCAGGCGGGGCAGGAACCCAACTACCCTCCGCGCCTCTTCGACGGACAGGGACGCGAAGTGACCACCCGCGCCCCGGCCACCGTATCCGGAAAAAAGGCGGAACTCGACGTGTCGGCCCTGCCCGCGGGCACCTACCTGGTGCAGTGGGCGGGAGAGCAGCTGGAGGTGGTAAAAAAATGACCCAGTGTTAACTCATTGTAAAGAGAAGGTAAACTAAACTTTAAGGGAGCGCGTTAAATAAGCTCAGTAGACGCCTCCACCATGCCCAATAACTCATTTAAAGAAGAGCAGCGATTTCGCAATCCCGGTCTCATTGCCCTGCTCCTGCTCCTGACCACGCTGGTCCTGTACCGCACCGCCCTGGTGCTGGCCGGCGGGATCACCGCCTTCGATGCGGTCGCTACCGGCATCATTGCCCTCTGCCTCGGGGCCGGGTGGTACATGGTGTACGCTACCCGCCTGCGCATCAAAATTGGCAAGAAGTACCTCAAGCTTAAGACCAAGGGTCCTATCGGTTCGCGCCTCAAACTGCGCAAGGCCGACATGGAAGACTGCTCCTTCGTGGAGGTGACGCCCTCCGCCCGCTGGGCCGGCGCGCTGGCCGATCCGACTTCTGACTTCCTCTCCATCGACTTCGGGGGCCGCGGCGGTCTCTGCGTACGGATGCGCGACGGCAAGTGCTACTTCATCGGATCGGATGATCTGTTCCAGCGGCGTCACGAAGTTTCGCTTCCAACACACGCTCAGGCCAGCTAAAGGGGGCCAGATCGTCCAGTCCCAGTACGGTGACGGCCGTTTCCATTTCTTCCTCCTCTCCGGCATCGACGCAAAACCCCCTGGCGGCGGCGCGCAGGTGCCGGGCCGGTATCAACCCGATGAGCTCGGAGCCGGTGATTTTGATGCCCTCCGCAGCCGCCAGGCTCACCGCGGTGAGGTACACCCGGCCCAGGGGCGTACGATCGGGATCGGTGACGTTGCAGCTGATCTGGCAGCGCCCGTACTCCTCGATATACCAACCGATAGCTTTAAGGCCGGGAAACAACCCGGCCCGTCCGTCCGCCCCGCTCCCGCGGAGGCGGGCGGCCAGGTTTTTGGCCTGGGCGAGCGTGGCTTCCGGAGCGAGATTGATGTTCCAGGCGATCAGGAAGGG
>JBGTHX010000481.1:0-2303 GCA_041746055.1 Lewinella sp.
TTCTGTTTTACCCAGAGCCCGTGGCAGCTGGGGCTGCTGCTCCTGGTACCGGCCTTCCTGGCCATGCGCCGGATCGGTGACGCGGCCGCCGCGGAGCATATGTACACCGGCCACGCCGGCAAGGTGCTCTCTACTTACGCGGACCTCTACCGGCTCCTGGAATTGAAGTACCCGGTCCGCGACGGGGCCGCCGCCCCCGCCATCGACCGCCTGGCGTACTTCGTCAGCCAGCTGGACGTACGGCACAACCCCTTCGTCTTCGTGCTGGAGATCACTGGCCTGTGGAGCGTCCAGTGGCTGTACCGACTCGACCGCTGGCGTTTGGCCCACCGGGAAGACCTGGTGCGCTGGCTGGAGGAACTGGCCGAAGCGGATGCAAGGATCTCCTGGGCCACCCTGCGGTTCAACCGGCCCGACTGGACGGAACCCGAGCTTACCGCCGAGCCCGTGCTGGATGCCCAGGGCATGGGCCATCCTCTGCTGCCCCCGGCTTCGCGGATCACTAACGATATCTCCATGCGCACGGACGGTCATATCCAGCTCGTGACCGGCAGCAACATGGCGGGCAAGTCGACCTGGCTGCGGACCGTGGGCATCAACCTCGTACTGGCCCGCGCCGGAGGCCCGGTTTGCGCCCGGCACCTGCGCACCGCCGCCCTGCAGGTTTGGACGTCCATGCGGACCCACGACGACCTGAGCGAAAGCACCTCGAGCTTCTACGCCGAGCTGAAGCGGCTCAAGGCCATCATCGAGGCGGTGAGCGACCCCGAACAGCGCGTTTTCTTCCTGCTCGACGAGATCCTGAAGGGTACGAACAGCCGCGACCGCCACACCGGCTCCCGCGCCCTGATCCGGCAACTCATCCACGAGCGCGGGGCGGGGATCATCGCCACCCACGACCTCGACCTGGCCGTCCTGGAGACCGAAGCCCCGCCCGGCGAGCAACGGGTGGAGAATTACGCCATGGAGGTGCAGACCCGTGACGGCGAACTGGTGTTCGATTACAAACTGCACCGGGGCGTGAGCCGTAGCTTTAACGCCACGGCACTGATGGCCCGCATGGGCATCCGTATCGACCCCGAAGACATTAAACTGACCCACGATTAAGCAGCACCCATGAGTAAAGGAAAAATTCTCGTAGCCGGCGGAACCGGCTATATCGGTAGCCACACCCTGGTGGACCTCATCGAAAACGGCTACGAGGTAGTGAGTGCCGACAACTACCACAACAGCAAGGCGAGCGTACTCGACGGCGTCGAGGCCATCACCGGCGTACGCGTGGTCAACTACCCCATCGACCTGGCGGACGCCGCCGCTACCGCGAAGCTCTTTGAGCAGCACCGCTTCGACGGGGCCATCCACTTCGCCGCCTACAAGGCCGTGGGCGAAAGCGTGGACCTGCCGCTGGAGTATTTCCGCAACAACCTCAACAGCCTGATCAACGTGGTCGACGGACTGAATAAGCAGGGCAGCGGCAACCTGGTGTTCTCCTCCAGCTGCTCCGTCTACGGCAATGCCGACGAGCTGCCGGTGCGCGAAAGCACCCCCCGCAAGGAGGCCGAAAGCCCCTACGCCCGCACCAAGCAGGTGGGCGAGGACATCCTCTACGATTTCTGCCACAAGCATCCCGATTTCGCGGTGGTGCTGCTGCGCTACTTTAATCCCGCCGGCGCCCATCCCAGCGGCAAGATCGGCGAGGACGCGGCCAACCCCGCCAGTAACCTGGTGCCGGTGATCACCGAGGTCGGGGCCGGTAAGCGGGAGAAGCTGACCGTCTTCGGTAACGACTACGACACCCGCGACGGCAGTGCCGTGCGCGATTATATCCACGTCTCCGACCTGGCCCACGCCCATACCCTGGCGCTGGAGTACATGATGAACGGCAAGGGCAGCGATAACCCCGCCCTCTTCAACCTCGGCATCGGCGAGGGACTGACGGTGCTCGAAGTGATCAACGCCTTCCAACGGGTAAGCGGAAAAGATCTCAATTACGAGCTGGGGCCGCGCCGCGCCGGCGACGTAGTCGCCGTGTACGCCGACCGCAGCAAGGCCACCCGCGAGCTGGGTTGGGAACCGCGCTACGACGTGAATGACATCATGCGTACGGCCTGGGCCTGGGAACAAAAGCGCTAACCGGTGCGCCTGCGACTGCTCGGAACCGCCACCTCCCAGGGCGTACCGGTGATCGGCTGCTACTGCGCGGCCTGTACCTCCACGGATCCCCGCGACCGGCGGCTGCGCACCAGCGCCGTGCTCTGCGACGGCGAGCGCCGGCTGAGCATTGATGCCGGGCCGGATTTCCG
>JBGTHX010000482.1:0-6875 GCA_041746055.1 Lewinella sp.
GGGGCGGTCATGGCGCCACCGTCCACGAAAGCGTAGTGGACCGAGGATTTTACCAGTCCGCCCCAGGTGGTGGCACCGATCAGCGGACCGGCCCCCTGCTGCCGGAACACCCAGGGGAAAAAATCACCGCCCGAGCCCGCCCGCTCGTTGATGAGCAGGGCCTTCGGGCCCAGGATGCCCGCGGGTAGGCGGAAGGGGACGCCGTCCGGCACCTCGTTGGTCAGGGCGGCGCGGAGGTCGCGGGTCATGAGGTCCACCATATAGTCGTCTAGTAGGCCGCCGCCGTTGAAGCGCTCGTCGATGACGGCCCCCTCCTTGTCTTGCTGGGCGAAGTAGTAGCGGTTGAAATTTACGAAACCGGCTCCGCCGGTATTCGGCACCCATACGTAGGCCAGCCGCCCCTCGGAGAGGCTGTCTACCCGCCGGCGGTTGTCTTCCACCCAGGCCCGCTGCCGGAGGGCGCCCTCGTCGCCGATGGGCTTCACGATCACCTCGCGGTTGCCGGCGAAGGCGGGGGAATCGTTGAGGTGCAGTACGGTCTGTTTGCCCTTCGCGCCGTCTAGGAGCCGGTAGGGGTTGTCGGCGGCGGTCAGCTCCATGCCGTTAATGCCTACCAGGTAGGTGCCGGTCTTGACGTCCAGGCCGGGGCGGTCGAGCGGGCTCGACAGCCCGGGATTCCAGGTTTCCGTCGTGTAGATCCGGGCGATGCGCCAGTGGCCGTTCGCCGGTCTGAGATCGGCGCCGAGCAGACCTACGCGGACGGTCTCCGTTTCGGGCATGTCGCCCCCGAATACGAAGCTGTGGCCTACGGAGAGTTCTCCGCCCAGCTGGTCGAGGAGGTAGCTGAGATCCTCTCGGTGGCGGATGTAGGGCACCAGCGGCAGGTAGCGGTCCTGCACTTCTTCCCAGTTGCGGCCGTGCAGGTTCGGGTCGTAGAAGTAGTCGCGCTCGTAGCGGTAGGCTTCCTCGAAGATCTGTTTCCACTCGGCGAGGCGGTCGAGCTTCATCGTGAGCTCGGGCTTGATCGCTTCGCCCGATTTGCCGTTTTCAGCGTCGGTGCCCGCGATGGTCCACTGGGGGCCGGACTGGAAGAGGATCTTTTTGCCGTCCGCGGAAACTGCGAAGTTGGACACGTTCTCTGCGAAGTCGGAGGCCTCCCGCTTTTCCAGGCTGAATTTATTGAGGGTGGCCCCGTCGGCGCCCGGCTTTTCCTCGGCCAGGAATAGCGTGCCGGCCGGACCGGCGGCGGTAGCGTAGTAGTTCGCCCCGTCCACCGGCAGCGCGATGGTGCGGCGGCTGACGTTGGTGAAGTCGATGGTGACCTTAACCGGTTCGTCCCCGTCTTCCTTTTCTTCTTTTTTGTCCTTTCCGGCTTCGTCGTCAGACTCCTTCAGGGCCGGTTCTTCCTCGTCACTCTGCGGCAGGAAGGGGGAATCGAGGTCGTCGGGCAGTACAATGACGTAGGCTTTGTAGTCCGGGTCGGCCTGCATCGAGCTGGTGTTGGCCCAGCCCGCTCCGAGGGCCAGATCCGTGCTGGCCAGGATGTAGAGGTGCTTTCCGTCGCGGTCCCAGGCGGGGGCGAAGGAATCCGCGAAGGCATCGGTGAGGGGCTGCAGGTCACCACCTTCCCGGTCCCAGGTCCAGATGCGGCGGAAGTTGTTGCGGCCGCTCTTCACGTAAGCCAGGTAGCGGCTGTCCGGCGACCACACCGGCTCGGTCCGGCCCCGGTCGAGGTTGCTGCCGCCGCTGTCGACGGTGCGTGTGCTTCCACCGTCCAGGTCAACCACCCGGAGGCGTACGTCGTCGTCCACGTAGGCGATGTAGCGTCCGTCCGGCGACCAGGCCGGGTTCCAGGCCATTTTGGATTCGCCGATCGAGAGGACGGTGGTGTCGCCGCGGCCCGACTGATCGATCAGGTGCAGCGAGTAGCCGCTGCCGCCGGCGTCCGTGAACCAGGCGACCCGGTCCCCCTTAGGCGACCACAGCGGAGCCCGGTCCGCTACGTCCGAACTGTGCGTCAGGTTGCGGGAATCGCCCTTGTCGGTGGGTACGGTAAAAATGTCGCCACGCGCCGCCATCAGCGCCCGCTGGCCGGTGGGGGAGAGGGACACGGATTCAGCCTGCTTGCTCACGTCCTCCCATTCCGGTTCGGCCCAGGGAAAGTCACCTACTACCTCGAGGTCGAGTTGCTGCAAGTTCCCGGTTGCCGGGTCCAGGAGGTGCAGGTAGCCGTCGCGCTCCACGATCAGCGTACCGTCGTGGCCGGCCATCCATTTTATATCGGAGCCGTCTAACTGCGTTATCTGACGTACCTCGCCCGAGGGCACGTCGTACGCGTACACGTCCATGCTGTAGTCGCGGTCGGAAAGGAAATATACCCGATCACCCATCCAGACAGGGTGCACGTCGGTCGTTTGCTCGTTCGGGATCAGCGTCTCCTCCCCGGTGGCCGGGTCCAGGAGGATGAGTTGGGTGTTCTGTCCGCCGCGGTAGGCCCGCCACTCGCTGTCCCAGCGGCTCATCTTGTCGACCGCGATGCGTTTTCCATCGGGGGCGTAGCTCCCGTCATAGCCCCCATTGTTCGCTGAGCATTTCCGCCGGGCCGCCGTCCGGATCGATGGTCCAGAGCCGGTTAAAGGCCACCGGTGCCGCGTCGCGCGTACTGGCGAAGAGGATACGGCTGCCGTCGGCCGTCCAGCCCCGCACCGCGTCACTGGCCGGGTGCCAGGTGAGCCGGGTGGGGATGCCTCCGGCGCGGTCGACGACGTAGACGTCCTCGCTGCCGTCGCGGTTGGAGGTGAAGGCGATCCGCCGGCCATCGGGGCTGAAGCGGGGATTACCCTCCACGGCCGGGGTGCTGGTGATGCGGCGCACATTGCGGCCGTCGCGGTCCGCCGTCCAGATGTCGGCGCCGTACACAAAGGCGATACCGTCGGCCGTCAGGTCGGGTTGCCGGAGCAGCCGGGTGCCCTGGGCGCAGAGCAGGGTAGCGCAACTAACAAAGAGCAGCAGCAGGAGGGGGCGGGGGCGCGGGTGCATGGGTGGGTTGGTTTGGCGGTAATATAGTCTTGTAGTCGGATAGTCTTGTAGTCGGGTAGTCTTGTAGTTATGGTAGCGTGTCGGCCACTTTTCACGGTGAGGAATACCTTCAGCTATAGTGACATGGATGCGCAAATAACGAGCCGGAATGCAGGAAACAGAATTTTGGTGTACTCAAAACGCGAAGGGCCGCAGCTCCATGAGGCATCCTGGGCGGGGTAGCGGAAGTATCCAAGATGGGAGGCTACCGGAACGATGATCAGCTTGAAACACCGCTGCCGATGCGGGCCATTTTCTAAGGTTCCCGGGACGTGAATACCCTCGCACCTGCGGCCCCGTAAACCGCACCGCCCCTGAACGGTTGTTGTTCACACCCCACCAAGCCGAAGCCCCATCAAGAACCGTACCGCCCCGATCATCCACCCGCCCCGGGTGCCGCCCCTGCCGCCGGCCCGGGAATGGACCCTCTCCAACGGACTGCGCGTAGTGGCCATACACGTCGAGCAGGCCCCCATCCTGTCGGTCGAGATGATCTGGCGCGCCGGACGGCCCTACGAGGCGCAGCGCTTCCTGGCTGGCGCCACCAATGCCCTGATGATCGAGGGCACCCGCCACCGCACCGCCACCGAACTGGAGGCGCTCTTCGAGCAGTACGGTACCAGCCTGGAGGCCCCGGACGATTACGATACCGCCAATCTGTCCCTGGCGACCATCGTACGCCACGCCGAGCGGCTGCTCCCCGTCATGACCGAGGTCATCGCGGAGCCCGCTTTCTCCGAACGCGAGTTGAAGCGCTACAAGAAACGGTGCCGGCAGCAGCTGCGCGAGGATATGCAGGACCCCGACTGGCTTGCCTACCGCTACCTCTCGGAAGCCGCTTTCGGGGAGGACAACCCCTACGGCTACGGGGGCAGTAAGGAGGATTACGACGCACTCAGTATACCCGCCGTCCGGGACCACTACCGCAGGCACTACGGCGCCGCCAACGCTACGCTGCGCGTGGTGGGACAACTCAGTCCCGCAGTCGAAAACCTCCTGGAACGCACCTTCGGACAACTACCCGCCGGAGAAGCCGTCGCCGATCCGGACTACCGGGTGAGTACCGGCACCCCCGGCCTCATCCAGGTGCACCGGCCCCGGGCGCAGCAAACGATGATCCGCCGGGGCCGCCGGGGATTTCTCGTCACGGACCCCGACTATCCCGGCCTGGCCGTCCTGGAAACCATCCTGGGCGGTTACTACGGCAGCCGGCTCATGCGCAATATCCGCGAGGAGAAGGGATTCACCTACGGCATCGATTCCGACCTGGATACCTACCGCTTCGACGGCACCTTCGGGATCGCCGCCGATGTCGCCAACGAAAACCTCGAAGAGGTGCGCCTTGAGATTCTCGTCGAAATGGATAAGCTCCGCCAGGAACCGGTCCCGGCCCACGAGCTCGACATGGTCCGCGCCTATCTCCTCGGCGGCCTGATCATGGATCTCGACGGTCCCCTCGCCGTCAGCAGCCGCTACCGCTCCGCCATCATCAAGGGCTACGACGCCGACCACCACCTGCAGCGCCTGGACGACACCATCCGCTCCATCTCCGCCGCCGAACTCCAGGACCTGGCCCAGCGTCATCTCCGCCCTGAACTGGACTGGGAAGTGGTATTGGGAGGGGGTGTTTAGTACGGTAGTCGGGGTAGCAGTAACCTTTACATCCCGCACTACCGGCCGTCTACAAGCTACCTACTACAAGCTACTCGCTAAACCACCCTACCACCCCTCACTGATCCCGCTCTCCGCGTACCCGATCCGCTGGGCGACAGCCCGCAGGGTATCCCCGCTGTCGAGATCGAAGTCGATGGGGCCCGTGTAGATCCGCCAGCCGGACTTTCCCTGATCTTCCGGAAGGATGCGGTAGGCGATCTGCGCCCCGGGGGTCTTACTTTCCAGGAGGAAGCGGCCGAGACTGTCACGGCGGAGCTGGGGCCGGCCCGTGACGGGCATCTCGTTTGCGCCGTTCCAGAAGCGCTGGATCATTTCGACTTCGGGTTCTCCACCGAGGTCACCTACGCGGGCGAGCCAGTCGTCGGTGGCAATCCGGAGGCGGGCGAGGGTGTCGGCGTACTCGGCTTGGTCGGCTAGATTGCGCAACTCGTAGGGGTCGTTCCAGGTGTCGAATAATTCTTCGACGGGCTTGCGGTCGCGGAACCACTGGGCCTGGATATCGGTCAGCTGCCCCGCGTCGCGGAGCCGCAGGAGCTCCTGCATCGCGGCCATTTGCTCCCGGTAGGCCAGGGGCAGATAGTAGGGCCGGTCGGGAAAGTAGTTGCGCAGGTACTTGAAGCGGCGGTCGCGGGTGGCCCGGATCCGGTCGTACTCCTCGTCGAGGCGGTCGGAGGCGGCGTGGACGTATTCCCGCGGCGGACGCGCGTAGTCCCCGAAATTGGCCTGTCCCTGCAGCCATTCCGGCGGCTCGATGCCCAGCTGGCTCATCACCGTGGGCGACAGGTCGATGAAGCTGAACAGCGTGGAGTCGATCTCCCCGGCGCGCCGGTCGTCGGGCCAGGCCACGATCATCGGTACCCGTATGCCGGAGTCGTATAACAGCCGCTTCTGCCGCGGTAGCGGGCCGCCGTGATCACTGTAGAAATAGACGATGGTGCTATCCATAAGCCCGTCCTCTTCCAGCTGGTCCAGCAGGAAACCCACCTGCTCGTCCATGATGCGGACGTTGTCGTACACCCGCCGGACGTCCTCCAGGGTAGGCTCTATATCGGCGAGGTAAGGGGGTAGGGGAACCTCCGTGCCCGGGGGCAACTGCACCGCAGGACGCTCGTCGGCCGATAACACGCCGCCGTAGCCGGTGACGAAGGAGGTATCATTTTCAAAGCCGGGGCGAAAGCGCAGATTGCTTTCCCGGGTCTCCCACACCTGGCTCTCGTGGGTGATCTCCAGGTTGAAGATGCTGAAAAAGGGTTGCCCCGCCGGCCGGTGCCGCCAGTGGGCCCGGGGGCCCAGCTCGTCCCAGGCCGTTTTCGGCGCCTGGAATTGGTAGTCCGTTTTCTGGTTGTTGCTGCTCCAGTAGCCTTGCTCCCGTAGTACCTGAGCGAGCATCTTCACCTCCGGGTCCGGCAGGGCGTCGTAGGGGCCCGGCAGTCCCAGCGCCATCAGCCGTTCGGGGTTGCCCTGGTTGCGCATGTGGTGACCACCCGCGCTGATGGGATAGATCCCGGTGGCGATCGCAAAGCGGCTCGGCGCGCACACTCCGGCCACGGCAAAGGTATTAGGGAAGCGTACGCCCCGGGCCGCCAGCCGGCTCAGGTTGGGGGTCAGAATGGTGCTGTCCCCGAAGGCCGCGAGCAGTGGACTCAGGTCCTCGCAGGTGATCCAGAGGACGTTCGGTGCACTCACCGTAGCCGGGTCACCGGGCCGCTCCTCCGGTCCGCAGGCACAGAGCCCGAACAATACCAGGAGCAGGGCGGGGACGCGGGTGCGGAGGACGGCTGGGCGGAGCAAGGGGCGGGCGGGTAGGTTTGCTACAATAGTACGATAGCCGCCCGGACTAGGCGACCGGCAGGTGCAGGAATACCTCGAAGCGCACCGGCAGACCCTCCCGGAAGGCGGGTCGCCAGCGCTCCCCGTGGACGGCTAGGTCGCGGACGGCGGCCAGGGCCGCCTTGCCTACGCCATGACCGGGATCCTTCACCAGCCGCAGGTGGTGCATGCTGCCGTCCTCCTCAACGTGGAAGGCTACGGTGGCGGGACGGGTGGCTTTAGCCTTCGCTGGGGCACGGTAATGCTCGCGCAGGTAGGTATGTAATTGCTGCTCGGCGGAGCGGCGTGCCACG
>JBGTHX010000483.1:0-2144 GCA_041746055.1 Lewinella sp.
GGCGACTACTTCTTCCGGACGGGCCCCGACGATGCGCGACAGCCCTTCCTGCAGTCGGGCGTGGTAGCCGAGCCAGCCGCCGTCTTCGCCGTGCCACCAGCCCTCTACGCCGCGGTCGCGCCAGCTGTCCAGGTCACGCCGCAGTCGATCTCCGGCGGCGCGGGGTTGCAGGCCGAGGCTGTTGCCGCAGAAATAGAGCTGGGGCCGACCGTCCGGTCCGGTGGGGAGATAGAATTCTTCGCGAAGCATGGATCAGAGGCGTAGTGCGCCCTCGGCAGCCAGGCGCCCGCTGCGCATGGCGGCGTCGAGGGAGCCGTTGAGTTGTTGGTCGCCGGCCAGAAAGACCCGGTCGATCAGCCGGCTGTGGGTGGGGTCGTACCGGTAAGCGACCGAATCCAGTTTAGGCAGGGCGTACCGGACATCGTAGCGGTGGAGGAAGCTTAGGGCATCGTTGGGCAGTCGGGTGTGGCGCAGCAGGTCCTGTTCCTCCTGGGCGAGCGAGTTGCCCGCGGGGCGCTCCTTCAGGGTCACGCTGATCAGCGATCCACCCTGCTGGTGGAGCTTGTAGGTGGGGGCCACCTCGTCCAGCACGCAGAAGGTGTTGATGGTACTGGTCGGGTCGGCTACCAGGTTGATCAGCCGGTTTTCCTTCAGCCGGCGGGTGCTGTAGAAGTAGAGGTTGGTGGTCGCCTTCCAGGTAAGGTCCGCGGCCAGCTGGGGAAAGATCGAATCGGGTGCGCAGGCCACGATGATCGCACGGGCGGGTAGCCGGGTGCCGTCCTGAAGGATCAGGGTAGTCCCCTCGATGGATTGCACGGTGGTATGGGTCCGGATCTCGGTGCGCTCCAGCTTGCCGGCGAGTTGCCGCGCCACCGCCTGGATACCCTCCGCGGGCAGCACCGCCCTACCCTGGGCGAACATCTTCAGGATGAAACGGAACATGGCGGCCGGAGTATGGAGCTCCTGCTCGAGGAAAATTCCCCCGAAGAAGGGCCGGAAAAATCGCTCCACGATCTGCTCGCTGAAGCCGTACTTCCACAGGTAGTCGATGGTGCGCTCCCCCGTATGGCCGGCGAAGCACTCTTCCGGGCTGCTGCGCATGAGCTTCAGTCCCAACTGTGCCAGCTGCACCTTGTCCTTCAGCGTACCGACGGGAGAGAGGGCGGAGCGAAAGAGCTGAGCCGGCTCCCGCAGGGGATCGGCGAAGCGGAAGTGCTGCTGCCGCATATGGACGTGGCCGCCCGGGCGGAAGGCCTGTACCTGCAAAGCATCGAGATCCAGGTAGCGCTTGACCTCGGGATACTCCGTGAGCAGGACCTGGAAGCCGCGGTCCAGCCGGAAGCCGTCTACCTCGTCGGTACGCAGCCGGCCACCGATCTCGTCCTCCCGCTCCAGCAGGAGGGGGGAATGTCCGGCGGCTTCCAGGGTATGGGCGGCGATCAGTCCGGCTGCCCCACCCCCCACAATCACGAATCTCTCTGGGGTCAAAACTGGGATTTTGTCGGTGCAAAGATGCTAAACTCGTCGCTGCCGTACCAGCGGCGTTCAGGATTTACGCGCCTCCGCCAGCAAGTAGACGTACCGTAGGAAGACGCCATACGCCACCACCACGCTGATTATCAGTCCCGCGCGACCATCCCGGAACCCCTGTTGCACCACGTAGTGCCGGCAGAAGCGAAAGGCCGGCTTACCTAGCAGGTGGTAGATGCCGATGCGGGCGGCAGGGGTGGGCTGGTCCCGGGCCTTCCAGCGGGCGTAGCGGCGGGTCTTATCGAGGAAGTGGTCCAGGTTCTTAAAGGTGTGATGCAGCAGGCGGCCGCGGAGGACGCCGGTGCGGAGGCCTTCCGTGAGGATCTCCTCATGCACCTGCCGGTCGTTGTAGCGCGCGCGATCGCGGTGGAAGAAGCGCACCACCCGGTCGTTGCCCCACCCGGTGTGGCGGATGTGGCGGCCCATGAAGTAGTTGTCCCGGTAGATCCAGTAGGCGTCAGCGCCCTCCGGAGCGGCGAGCAGGCCGTCGATCTCCCGGCGCAGTTCGGGCGTAACGATCTCGTCGGCGTCGAGCAGCAGCACCCACGGGTGGCGGGCGCGGGCGATGGCCCAGTTCTTTTGATCGGACGGCCCGGCGTAGGCCCGCTGCAGCA
>JBGTHX010000484.1:0-20693 GCA_041746055.1 Lewinella sp.
GCTCGGGACGGTCCAGGTCCTGCATCAGTGATTCGGCGGCCTCGAAGGTGAGCACCATCATGGCCTGCAGACCGGCGTGTACCGCGGCGGGGATGGTACTGGTTGGCCAGTCCAGGAAGCGGCCGCCGTTGAGTTTCTCCCGCCCGTCTTCGTCGATGAAGTTTTCCAGCTGGGCCAGCAGGTCGACCATGTAGTCTTCCTGCTCCTCCAGGTAGGCCAGGTCACCGTAGTGATCGAACCAGCTCTTGTGGATCAGGATCCACCACATCGAGTAGCTGCTGATGGTGTTCATCCACTGCGGCAGCGGGTGCTGGTCGCGGGCCAGGTCAAGACTCTTCGGCACCACCTCGTTGGCACCGAATACGGAGCTGATCGTCATCACCTCGGGGTGCAGGTCGCCTACCCACACGAGGCGGTCGCGCTTGATGCCGTCCCAGAGGTATTCCTGCATATTCAGGTGGACGGTGTAGGCACCGGTCATCCAGATCTCGTTCAGGCGTGCGTCGCTGCTTTCAAAGGAGCCGAGGTAGTCCAGGTCGCGGTACACGAAGGCGGCCTGTACGGCGTATAGGGGCATGTCGATGTGGTCGTCCACCAGGTCCAGCCGCACGAAGCGGTAGCCGGTCTCACCAACCTCAATGCTGCCGAGCCAGGGTACCTCGATCACGAAGTCGCGCAGGCTGTGCTCGTTGGTGGCGTTGTGCTCTCCACCTACTTCCGACATGGCCTCCATGGCCGATTCGCCAAAGCGGACGCGCACCTTCACCGGTGCCTTGTCCGGCTTAATACCCATGCTGATCTTCAGTCCGCCGTGGATCTCCTTGCCGAAGTCGAGCAACACGCCCGCGCGGTGGGTGCTGTCGCTCTTCAGCCGCAGCAGTTTCGGATCGTTGACCGCTACCTGTCCGTTGCTGGGTACGAGCAGTAACTCGGGGTGCTCAAGGTAGGTCCCGGTAGTATCCGACATCCATACGATGCGGGTGGGGGTAAGGTAGGTTTTTACGGTACCGGCCTGGTGCGACCCCTCCCGGGCTTCATCGCCGAACACGGGCGGGAGTTGGGCGAGGGCGGGCCCGCAGGTGCAGAGGAATACCAGGAGAGCGATGAATCTGTGCATGAAAACGACTTTATAGGTCTGAAAGTAGCCCCGCACCGGCGGCGAACCATCCTGTACTTTAGGGGTAGGAGCGCCCTGATTTACGGAAAGAGAAATCCCCGCCGGGCAAGCCAGACGGGGATCTCCAAAACTTAATCTCTAATGAACAGGGTAGGTCATCGACCAACGTATAGGCGTCGGGTTACGCGCTCACCGTTGATCGTAGTGGATAAGATATACAATCCGGATGACAAGTTACCAAATTTCAGTTGCAAGCGATCACCTTGTATGACATTTTTAAGGGGAATTTCTTGCCCCTGCAGGTTCAGGAGCCGGGTTTCCGCTACTTCCGTGATGGGTTCGGGCCACTGCAGATACGTACGGTCCCTGGCCGGGTTGGGGAATAGTTCGGCGGTGGTTCCGCGGACCGCCGGGCGTACCGCGACCGGAGAGGTCGGCTGCCGCAGCGCCACCGGTGCGGCATCACCCGGCTCGTCGCCCCAGATCAGCGCACCGTCGCGGTAAACGGTTACGGTTCGTACCTCGGTGAAGGTTCTCACGTTCAGGAAGCTGTAGTCGTCGGACTCGTCGAATTCGGGTCGGTTGAAGGCCGAGATCTTAGTGCGCATGCCTGGCGTGGTGCCCTGAGGGGGAATCTGGTAGCCGGTGGCATAGGACAGCTCGAGGTAGTAATCCGCCCCTTCGCGGGCCGGCTCTACGGGTACAAAGGTTCCGCTGATGCCGTCGCCGAATGACTGGTCTTCGTCCACGTAGAGTTTCAGTTCGGTGGTGGCCTCGTTGGTAAACCAGTAACGCACGGTCAGTTCGTCGAGGGCTACGGGTACGTCACCGGTATTCCGGAGGCGCAGTACCGGAGTGATCTTCTTGTTGTCCGGCTTCGGGTAGTCGCCGTTGTAGTAATCGACCAGAATGTAGGGCGCCGTCACTTCCACCTCATCGGAGTAGCACGACAACACCTCCCCGCCCAGCGAGAGGGCCACACGGTAGCGGTAATCGGTGCCGGATACCACGGTTTCGTCGAGGTAGGTCGTTTCCGCGGTTCGGGCGATCTCCATCCAATCGCCTTCGGCGTCGCTCCGCTCTACGACGAACCCGGCACCTGCGGGCCCGCCGTAGGTCAGCTCCACGCTCATGGGAGACAAGCCCCTGGCGCTTAGGGACGTAACCGCCTGAAGGTCGATGACCAGTTCCAGGTCGTCACCCACGAAGAGCGTATCGGTGGCCAGTACCACGCCGCCCTTGGTCACGGTGTAGGGCTGCGGGACGTTGGATGCCACGTTGTAAAAATCGAGGCTGCCGTCCGGCTGGGGGAATTTGTGTTCCCCATTGAAGGTGACCAGTAGATCGTCCAAACTGGCGTCGCAGTTTACGATATTCATGACTACGCGGTGCGGGGTGGTTTCGGTCGCGAAGTCGTACTGGATCTCCGACCAGTCGCTGATGCCGATGGTGGCTTTGTAAGGATTGAACACCGCGTCCTCCTCCGGCGTACCGGCGGCCTCCCATACGTACCAGCCCGGCTTTTTCTCATTGAAGCCCTCTATGGTTCCGGGTACTACACTCCAGAGCCCGAACTCCAGTCCAGCCTCGTTGGGGTTGTCTACCCAGCGGTGCAGCTGAATGTTCTCGATGGACGGCAGGCGTCCGTCGGCCTTTTTCCAGAAGTAGGCCAGGGCGGCCGCCTGGGTGGTCAGGTTGGCATTAGCGTTTTTATCCGTATTCGAGCTAAAGCCGTTCTCGGACAGCAGGATGGTACGCACCTTCTTGCCGTTGTAGAGCACCTCTTTCTGGCGGACGTAACCGTCGATAACTTCCAGGTTGCGGGGGGTGATCTGGGCGGCCCCGAAGTTGAGCGGCGTTTCGGACACGGCGTCTTCCCATACCTTCGGATTGAACAGGTTGGTGGGGTAGGAGTGCCAGGCGATGCCCCACTCGTAGTCGCTTTCCTTGCTCATCAGGCGACCGAGGATGTTGACGATCTCGCGGGAGCGGAAGTTGGGACCGTTCTCGCCGCCGACCTTGCTGGTCCAGTGTTTGGTGAAGGAGGCGAATACTTTGGCGGTGGGGTTGTGCTTGCGGATGGTGAAGTGCACCAGACGCATGCTGCGGTCGTAGATCTCGGTGTAGAGCGGGGCGGGCTTTTGTCCGGCGTGGGTCCAGGCGGTGTGGGCGTCGACCTCGTTGTGGATGATCCACTGGTCGAGCCGGCCGTAAAGCTGATCGGGACGGGAATAGCGGCGCGCCAGGTAGTCCACCAGGGCGGTATAGTGCTCGACGCCCTCCGCGCTGGTCACGTTGGCCATGCTGTAGAGGCCCAGGCTGGCGTCGGGGTGGGTGAAGATGCGGTCGATGTCCTCGTTGGTGAAGCGGATCGGGATCAGCAGTACGAAGGCGGTCTTGATACCGGCCTCGGTACACCGCTGGATGCGGGTATCGAGGTTGTCGATAAAGGGCTGGTTGATCTGGTACACCTTGCCGTTGAATTCGTAGGGCGTCGTGTTGGCGGTAGCGTTCAGCGAGAATACTCCGTTGAGCAGCAGATTGATCTTCATGCTCTGGATGTCAAGGTCGACCAGGTCGTCGAAGTTGCCGAGGGTGGAGGGGGTGAGACCGTCGAGCCCCTTGATGGTCTCGGCCTTGTCTTCGGCCAGGTTATTCTCCGCGGCGTAGGCGATGTCGGTAGCCCAACTGGCAGCGGAGGCCAGGGCATAGGTATCCGCTCCGGTGGCCGTCACCACGGCCCAGCGGGAGTACAGCCGGTCGTAGTCGTGGTCCGCCAGTGGGAGGTAGCGGTCCAGGGTCAGGGAGAAGGCACCGTCCGTCACGGTCAGGGGCACCACGTTGCCGAAGGTATCCTGGTCGAAGCCGTACTCCTGGGGCTGGATCTCGGCCAGGAAGAAGGGTCCCGTACCGCTCACCTCACCGGTCACGGTGGTGGAGGTCATGTCGACCTGTACTTCGGTCACCCGACTGCTGAAGTCTTTCGCGAGGTACTGGAGGAAGGACTGGTTGACGGCACGGCTCACGAATTTGTCGCTCGTCAGCTCGGCCTCCAGCTCCTCGGCGGTGGGCTTGCGGATCACGATGTTGCGGACGGAGATCTGCTTGTCCTCATTTTCCCCCTTGCCGAAGTCGAAGCGGAATTCCGTGCGGGTAGCGTCCTGGAAGTTGTCCAGCAGCAATTTAGGATTGACGGTGAAGGTGGTCCAGTCGGCCGCTGCGGGCAGTTCGCCGGCGTTAATAATTTGGGAGCCGGTGATCGGGGGGCCGAAGAAGATCTCCAGGAGGTTGTAAGCCGTGTCGGTCTTGTACTCGAATTCGATGAGGTAGGTTTCTTCGATGTCGTAGACGTCGGTGACCGTCTTGGTGCGGATCCAGGGGTCGTTACCGCTGGTATTGAGCACGTATTCCCGCGGGGCGCTCTCGGTAGCGGTAAGCCCGCCGCTGGTGAAGTTCACGTCGAGTTCCAGTTCCACGGTTTCGACCGGTGGCTGGGGCGCGAAGCGCTTGGCTTCCTCGAAGGTGGGTTCCCGCAGGTAGAGATTGGACAGCGTAATGGTCTTGCCCGGTTCGCGGCCCACGTCGATACGCAGTTTGTCGATTGGGTCCGTAACGGTCCAGATACCGCCTGACGCCTCCGCCAGCGAGCCGACAAAGGTAGCCTGGGTGGTGCTCGCGGGCAGCGGACCGAACAGGGCCCGACGGGCCGGCGTCCACGGCGATCCGTAGAACACCTGCACGTCATCCAGCCCGTCGGCGGAGGTGTACGCGTAGCTCAGCACGTAGGTGGTAGCGGGATCGTAGGTGGTGGTGAGTACTTCGGTGGCGATGAAGGGATCCGCGCCGGTAGTGCTCAGGGTGAAGCCCCCTTCCGCGGACGGTGTGGCGGTGAGCTGGTTGGTCTCGTTGGGGTTGAGGGAGAGCGGGATCACCTCCCCGGCGGTGGGGGCTCGCAGCTCGAGGTTGCGGACGGTAATATCGTAGGTCCCCGTCCGGCTGAAGTCGAAGCGGAACGTCTGGAATGGACTGTCCCAGTTTTTCACGTCGAATTTCATGAAGGCCTTGAAGGTGCGGAAGGTGGTGGTGGCGGCCAGGTCGGTGTAGATAGCCCGGCGGGTGGCGCTTGTCGCCCCGTAGAAGATCTCGAAAAAATCGAGTCCCGCGGGTGCGGTGTACTCGAAGCTGATGACGTAGACTTCGTTGGGGTCGTAAGGGCCTGGATTGAAGGCCTGGGTAGGAATGAAGGCGTCCGCCCCGGTGGTGCGGATGGCGTAGGTGCCCGGCGTCGGCTCGGTCACCGTCATGCGCTGGGCCCGCGCCACGTCCAGGCTCAGGTCGAAGGATTGGGCGCGAATGCAGGTGCAGCAGGCACCCAGCAAAGCGAGAAATAGTAAGGTACAGGTTCTTTTCACGGCAGGATCGATTAGTTCTGACCGTGAAAATCCCTATGAAATTTTGTTAGTGCATCCTGTGGTTACCCGGGGTGTCCTGCTTCACCGGGGTGTCGGGCCTTTCGCGGTCAGAGAGGAATCGCGCCGAACGGCGAATAGATCACGGGTAAATTCCAGCAGGTGCCGGTCGCCGGGTGCCCCGTGCCCGGGTACGATGAGGACCGCGCGCGGGTAGCGGGCCATGGTTTCCACCACGGTGCCCGACCAGGCGGTGGTGTCGGCGTCTTCCAGGTTCCCCTTGCCGGCCCCGAGTGACTTGATGAGGCAACCGCCGAAAAGACTCTGGTCCGCGGCGAAATAGGCTACGATGTTATCAGTGGTATGACCCGGTCCGGGGAAGTCGATCTCTATCTTATCCTTTCCAACGGTCAGGGTCTTACGGCCCTCAAAGGTGTGCCGGACTGCCTCAGCGCCACGGGTGGCGGCCAGCGCTGCGGTATTGCGGTTGGCGTAGGAGGGGATCCCGCGGCCGTGGAACGCCTTCAGTCCCCCCAGACAATCCGCGTGAAAGTGAGTGGGTACCACGGCGGCGATTTTCAGCGCCAGCGTCCCTTCCACGAAATTGATGAGTTCTTCGCTGCCGGCGTCGTCTACGGGGGTGTCTAGCACCACGGCTTCGCGGCCGTCGGTGAAGATCGCCCCGTTGCAGGCCACCTTGCCGAAATCGTCGGTCTGCAGGAAGGTCCGGTGCAAGTACGTGCCCGGGGCCAGCCGTTCCACTTCCAGGATCTGGGACTGGTAGAGTAGAGAATCCTGCGCCCCCAGGAAGCCGGTAATACATAATGATATAAACAATAGGTAGCCGGTTCTCATGTCGCAAGATAAAGCGGAGCGGGTAGGGGCGGAAGGGTGGGGGGTGATTTATGATTATAGATCTCGGATTTTTGATTTGGGGCCTACCTAGGCCCTTCGAACGTGAGTCGCCATCTCTATACCTACTGAAGGACGAGAGCCTCACCTCCAAGGTCAACCTACCCGACAGCACAGGATACCACCAACCCCCTCCGGAAGTTAGCTTTATCCGTCAAGATCATGCTACATGCCACACCCTATCTTCATACTGTATCTCCTCCTATTTAGCCTCAGCGGTCAAGGGGCCGGAACGACGACGACCCTCGCTCCCCTCACCGTTCTCGAGCCCCGCGTAGAATACAAGCTGAACCCCCAAGGCCTCGACACCGAAGCCCCCCGCTTCAGCTGGAAACTACAGGGAGAGGGCCGCAACCGGCTGCAGTCCGCCTACCGAATTACGGTCACCGGACCCGGCGGGCAGATATGGGACAGCGGCAAAACGCGGTCCCGCGAAACCAACCAGATAGCCTACGCCGGCGCGCCGCTCGCCTCAGCCACCCGCTACACCTGGCGGGTGCAGAGCTGGGACGAATCCGACCAGCCCAGTGCCCCGGGCGAAGAGCAGTTTTTCACCACCGGACTGCTCCGCTTCTCCGACTGGCAGGGCAAATTTATCAGCCACCCCGTAGGCCACGACACCACGGATAAGTACCGCGAGCTTTACCTACCACCCGCCCGCTACGTCCGGAAGTCTTTCGTGGCCGACAAGCCGATCGCCCGCGCCACGGTATTCGCCACGGCACTAGGGCTCTACGAACTGCGCCTGAACGGGAAAAAAGTGGGCGATCAGTCGTTCCTGCCGGGCTGGACCGACTACGACAAACGGCTTTACTACCAGACCTTTGACGTCACCGACCAGCTGCGGGAAGGGGAAAATGTGATTGGGGCTACCATCGCCGACGGCTGGTACGCCGGCTACATCGGGTATGCGCTGCTCGTGCAACTCGACCGCGTGCGGGAATTCTACGGCGTCAACCCCAGCTTCATGGGGCAACTCCACATCGAGTACGCCGACGGCACCACGGACGTGATCGCCTCGGATAACACCTGGAAGGGAACTACCGGGCCGATTCTGGAAGCCGACATCATCATGGGCGAAATCTATGACGCCCGCCTCGAGCAGACCGGCTGGGACGCCCCCGGCTTCGATGACGATAGCTGGAAGGCCGCCAAGGTCTACACCTACCCCGACGGCCGCCTGCAGGCCTATCCGGGCACCTATGTCCACGATCTGGAGCGGCTGAATGCCGTGTCGGTCACCGAGCCCAAACCGGGCGTATTCGTCTTCAAACTGGCGCGCAACATCGCCGGCGTGGCCGAGCTCAGCCTGCGGGCGGCGGCGGGGACGCGGGTGCAGATGAAGTTCGGCGAACTGCTGCGGGCCGACGGCACCGTCATGACCGAGAACCTGCGCCGGGCCAGGGCCACCGACACCTACCTCGCCAAAGGGGAAGGAACGGAAACCTGGCGGCCGCGCTTCACGTACCACGGCTTCCAGTACGTGGAAGTGACCGGCCTGGCGGAGCAACCCCCCCTTGATGCCGTCATCGGTATCGCGATGAGTTCCATCAACCTGCAGGCCAGTCAGTTCGACTGCTCGAACGCGATGGACAACCAACTCTACCAGAATATCAAGACCACCCAGGCGGCCAACTTCTTCGAGGTGCCCACCGACTGTCCCCAGCGCGACGAGCGCCTCGGCTGGACGGGCGACGCCCAGATCTATGCCCGCTCGGCCACCTACAACGCCGACGTGGCCAGCTTCTTCACTAAGTATATCGTTGACCTGGTCGACGCCCAGCGCTGGTACGGTGCCTACCCGAACTTCGCCCCCTTCCCGTACTCGCGGCCCGACCAGTACGCTCCGGCATGGATGGACGTGGGCGTGATCATGCCCTGGACCGTCTGGAAGGTCTATAACGATACGCGCATCGTAGACTACGCCTGGGCGGGGATGACCAGGTTCATGGAATTTCAGGCCGATGCGGCCGGCAGCGACTACCTACGCCCGGGAGGGGGAAACAACTGGGGCGACTGGCTCTCGGTAGGGCAGAAGACGAGCGACGATTTCGTGGGGGCCAGCTACTACGGCTACGACGCGGCGCTGATGGCCGAGATGGCCGGGGCGCTGGGGAAGGAGGAGGAAGCGACCCACTACCGGCAGCTGTTCGATAGCATCAAGATGGCCTTCGCCCGGGAGTACATCGGCCCGGACGGCCGCACCACGGAGGATCTGCAGACCACCTACGCCCTGGCGCTCTACTTCGACCTGTACCCGCAGGAACTGGCCGCCGCGGGCGCCGCCCGGCTGGCGCAGCTGATCGAAGAGAACGGGGACAAGTTCACCACCGGGTTCCTGGGCACCAAGCACGTCATGCTCGTGCTCTCGAAGTACGGCTACCACGACCTAGCTTACCGCCTGTTCCAGCAGACGGATTACCCCAGCTGGGGGTATTCCGTAGTCAATGGCAGCACCTCCATCTGGGAGCGCTGGAACAGCTACACCAAGGACGCCGACCAGAACGCGGAAGTGAACGCCGCGATGAACAGCTTCAGCCACTACGCCTTCGGCTCCGTGGCGGAGTGGATGTTCCAGTACGGACTGGGCATCGATTCGGAAGGAGCGGGTTACCGGGACATCATCATCAAGCCCGCCGTGAGCGGGGAGATGGAGCGCATGTCGGGCAGCTACGAAAGCATCAATGGGCGGATCGCCTCCGCTTGGGAACTGCGGGACGGAAAACTGAAGCTCGACGTTACCATACCCGCCAATACAACCGCCACGGTGAGTGTCCCCGCCACGGAGAACGACGAGGTACGGGAAAACGGACAGGTTGTGACCGGAGCATACGCGAACGGGCGACGGTCGATTGAGGTCGGCTCGGGCAGCTATTCCTTCACGGTGAGCACGGTACAGAAGTAGGCGGGTTTCCTGCGTCGCGATCACGTAGTGGGGGAAGTGGCTGAAAATCGCCTCGCGGTCCGGCCCACTCCGTTTTCCGGTCAATACCGGCAGCAACTCGACGCCGTCCAGCACCCGGATGAGTCCTTCGTCTACTTTCTCCATCATGCCACCCATGAGGGGGCTTTTCTGCTTGCTGGTGGGATCGGTCTTCCCCTCGTACTTGGCGATGAGGTCCAGGGGTGCCTGGTAGGGTGCGGTGCCCCACCGGAGTCGTCACTCCGAAGCGGCCCGGGTGAAGCGCATGCCTGTACAGGTGCACAGGAGAACCGCCAACAGGAGCGTAAGGGGAGTCGTAAACTACCGGGATACCGCGGCGAGAAGGGAACATTTAAACTGCATTCGTGCCCGGGTTTTGGGGGATTATAGGTACCAAGTAATAGCCGATTATCCTGCTCTATCCTGTTCGGGTAAAGAAAGTGATAATTGTCAACATGACATTATAAAATGTTGCCATTACAGGTAAGTGCAGGATGGAATCAACATAAGATTCGGCTGATCTTGACGCTAGTTCAGAAATGTTTTGATTCGATCATGTCAATAACTCACCCGTATATGCCTCTTAAATGCCCCCCCGCCCGATTTTTCAGGGCCCAATTAGGCCTGTTAGGCCTGCTGATTTTCTCCTCCGGTCTGATGGCCCAGAATCTGCAGGTTTCCGGGTCGATTCAGGGTCCAGACGGCACCCCACTCATTGGAGCCACGATCCAGGTAGATGGTACCACTAACGGAACCGTGACCGACCTCGACGGAATGTACAGTATCACCGTAGCGGATGCCGCTTCCGTATTGGTATACAGCTATACCGGCTATGCCACCGCCCGGGAGACCGTCGGTAACCGGACCAGCATCGATGTCGTGCTGGAAGAGGACGCCACCACCCTCGATCAGATCGTGGTGACGGGCTACGGCTCGCAGAAGCGCTCGGATATCACCGGGGCGGTCGCTACCGTGGAGAGTGAAGATTTGGAAAAGGCAGTATACAACACGGTAGACCAGGTACTCCAGGGCCGTTCGCCCGGGGTACTCGTGACCTCAGGCGACGGGGCGCCCGGCTCACAGGCCACCATCCGTATCCGGGGCAACAACAGCCTCTCGGCCGACAACGGTCCGCTCTACGTGGTGGACGGCATCCCGATCCAGGGAACACCGACCTTCAATCCGCAGGACATTGCCAGTCTCGAGGTGCTCAAGGACGCCTCCGCCACGGCGATCTACGGAAGCCGCGGCGCCAACGGCGTCATCCTGGTCACCACCAAGCGCGGTGAGAGCGGACAGACCAAGATCCGCCTGGATGCCAATACCACCTTTTCCGACATAATCACCCAGATCGAGGTGCTCAACGGACAGCAGTACGCCGAGTACCGCAACGAGGCCGTGGTCGACCAGGGCGGCACAGCTCCCTTCGACAACCCGGCCCAGTTCGCCGGACAGGGATTCAACTGGCAGGACGAAATCGTGCGCACCGGACAGCGGACCAATGTAGGGCTTAACATCAGCGGGGGCGCGGACAACATACGATACTTCGTATCGGGTGATTACCTGCAGGACCAGGGGATCATCCTGAATTCCCGCTTCGACCGGGGCAACGTGCGGGCCAACCTCGACATCGACGCCCTGGATAACCGGGTGAAGTTCGAGATCGGCTTCAATGCCAACCACCGGGAGTCACAGAACTCCGTGTCCGATCTGGGCGGTTTCCCGAGCGCGCTGGGGCCCATCACGAATGCCCTGCTGGCCGAGCCGATCGTGCCCAGTCTGACCTACTCCGGCGAGACCGGGGAAAACGAACAGTTTTACAACCCCTACCTGGAGGTGACCGCCAAGGAGGACCGTGGGTTCAACACCGACGTGCTCTCCAACGTGAAGATGACCGTCAAGCTGACGGACTTCCTCAGCTACAGCTTCAATGGTGGAATTAATTACCGCACGGGCCTGGGCGAACGCTTTTACCCCTCGACGGTCGGTCAGGGAATCCTGAGCAACGGATCGCTGAGCCGCAATGAGAACCGCGCCTACGACTACATCGTGAGCAACTACCTCAATTACGACGACACCTTCAACGAGGACCATACTATCAATGCTACGGTCGGACTGGAGTACAGCGAATTCAACAATTACAGCAGCAGCTCGAGTGCCAGCAATTATGAACTGCAGCTGCTCGGCCTGGAGAACTCCGGTATCGGTACCGGCTTCAATGCCATCGGATCCGGCCGGAGCCAGTCGGTGCTGCAGTCTGGATTCTTGCGAATCAATTACAGCTACCGCAGCAAATACCTGCTGACCTTTACCGGCCGGGCCGACGGCTCCAGCCGCTTCGCTGAAAACCAGAAGTGGGGGTATTTTCCCTCGGCCGCCATTGGCTGGCGGGTTTCGGAGGAAGATTTCCTGGCCGACAACGGCACCATCTCCAACCTAAAACTGCGCCTCAGCTACGGCGCTACCGGCACCCAGTCGATCAATCCGTACCAGTCGCTGGCGCGCTACGGTACGGTGCAGTACCCGGTCGGTAACATCCCCGCGCTCGGCTACGTCCCCACCAGCGTGGCGGCCCCCGACCTGCGCTGGGAAACCACCAGGCAGCTGAACGCCGGCATGGATCTCGGCCTGTTCAACAACCGCCTGGAAGTGATCGTCGACTACTTTAATAAGGAAACGGTGGACTTGCTGGCCGTGATCAGCCTGCCCCCGCAGTCGGGCTACGGAGGAGCGCTCACCAACTTCGGCAGCATCCGCAACCGCGGCATCGAACTGGGCGTGAAAGCCTTTCTCGTGGACGGCGCCAGCTTCTCCTGGAGCTCGGCCCTGAACTTTACCAAGTACAAGACCACCGTACTCGAGCTGGGTGGCGATGAGGAAGTCTTCGGCCCCGGTATCGCGGCGAATTTCGGCGGCAACGCCCACATCTACCGTCCGGGTCAGGAGTTCGGCCTCTTCTACGGACTGGTAGCCACCGGCCTCATCCAGGAAGACGAAGCCATGGATGACGACCTGGCCGTCTTCCAAAACGACCGCGACCCCGGCCACTGGAAATTCAAGGACCTGAACGGCGACGGCACCATCAACGGCGAGGACCGGGAGGTAATCGGCAATCCCAATCCCGACTTCATCGTGGGCTGGAACAACGACTTCACCTACAAGAACCTCACGCTGAACGTCTTCATCCAGGGTACCGTGGGCAATGACGTACTCAACGCCTTGCACCCCGTGCTCAATTCCGGATTCGCGAACAATGAGTCGTACAAGAATCAGACCGTAGACTGGTACCTGAACCGCTGGACCCCGTCCAACCCCACCAACGACATCCGCTACCCCTCGATCAACAGCCCCTCGGCCCCCGTGGCCAACTTCATGGTGGAGGACGGCAGCTACATCCGCCTAAAGAACGTGTCGCTCCGCTACACCTTCCCCTTCGGCGGCGGCTCGCTGATCAACTCCCTGCAGCTTTACGTGACCGGTACCAACCTGATCACCCTCACCGACTACACCGGATTCGATCCGGAAGTGAGTGCCCTTGGCAGTCCCCTGGCTCCCGGGGTGGACCTGGGCGTGTATCCCCGGCAGCGCGGCTACACCTTCGGCCTTAACCTGGGCTTCTAAGCAGATCGATCACCGCAACATATATCCAAAATGAAATTTTTCAAGCTTTTACTGCTTTCCCTGGTCATCGGCCTCACCGCCTGTGAGAACCTGGAGGAGAAGCCTTACTCCTTCCTCAGCGTATCCAACCTGTACCAGAACGAGCAGGACGTGGACCGCGCCCTCCTGGGGACCTACCAGGCCATGTTCTTCGACGGGGTAACCGACCTCTGGTACTTTCTATCCACCTCCGGTCCCTCGCCGAACGTGACGGTCAGACTCAAACCGCAGGCCCAGGGGCGGATGTCTTCCGTCAACTTCAATGCCACCAACCCCCACGGTAGCTTCTGGGGACAATTTTACCAGGGCATTAACCGCGCCAATACGGTCATTGAGAATACCGCCCTAGCCGGCCTGGATCCGGCCCTGGAAAGCGAGAAGATCGCCGAGGCCCGCTTCCTGCGGGGGTACTACTACTTTCAGCTGCTGCACCTCTTCGGCGGAGTACCCCTGCAGTTGCAGGCCACGCAGGACTTCTCCGACGAGGCCGTCAAGAAGCCCCGCGCCACGGTACAGGAGACCTACGACGTGATCGTGGAAGACCTGACCTTCGCCGCCGAAAACCTGCCGGCCAACCGGCCGGCCACCCAGTTCGGCCGGGCCATTCAGGGTACCGCCAACGCGGTGCTCGGCAAGGTGTACCTGACGATGTCCGGCACCGGGCCCCTGGCGGCCGGCGACCATTACCAGGAGGCCATAACCGCCCTGGAGCGGACCGAAGGCGTGTACAGCCTGCAGGATAATTTTGCCGACGTCTTCACGATCGCCAACGAGCAAAACTCCGAGATCATTTTCGCACGCCCCGACCTGTCGAACGTCCAGGGTAGCGGCACGGTACTGACCTTCTTCGCCGGCGCCCCGAATTCCCCTTTCGCCTTCAACGGAGGACAGTACCAATTTGCCTTCACCGAGCGGCTGTATAACCTCTTCGACAGCACCGATACCAGGCGCGACGCAACCTTTCTCTACTCCTACGTCAACGACAAGGGGCAGGAAATTACCTACAACAGTCCCGATAACCCCGCCGGTATCCAGTTCGGCGGTCCCATGGCCCCGAACGGTATCCCGATGGCCAAGCTCAAGGACCCCAGCAATACCCTGAACCCTTTCGGTCACGGCAATGACCTGATTTTCCTGCGGTACGCCGACGTGCTGCTGATGCTGGCCGAAGCCTACAACGAAACCGGCAATGCCGGTCAGGCGCTGGACTACCTGAACCAGGTCCGGCAGCGGGCCGGAGTGGAGGATGAAACCGACTCCGACGCGGGTAACCTGCGCGAGATCATCAAGATCGAGCGGCAGAAGGAACTGGCCGGAGAATTCACCGAATACTACGACCTGCAACGCTGGGGCGATCTCGAGGCCTCGATGCTGGAAAACATCGATTCCGAACAGCTGGGCGTGAGTTACGAACCTAAGTTCGAACTAATGCCCATCCCACAGGGGGTACTCGAAACCAACGAGAACCTCGAGCAAAACCCCGGCTACTAAACAGCGCCTGCACGACCCACCGTGGAGATTAAAAGTTGCCCCGCCCCTTTTTTATTTTCACCGATCCTTTGAAAAGCATGCACCTGTTTCCCCTGCTCCTCCTGTTGGCCCTCAGCACCTGCGCGCCGCCGCCCGCTCCGGCTACGGTATCGGTCACCACACCCGCCGCGGACCGTCCGCCCAACCTGCTCATCGTGCTCTCCGACCAGCACAGCTACGATATGCTCGGGAGCTACGGCAACACCCAGATCATCACCCCGAATCTCGACCGTTTCGCGGAGGAAGGAATGCGGTTCACCCACGCCTTCAGCAACCAACCGGTGTGCACGCCCTTCCGGGGAATGATCATGAGCGGCATGCAGCCGCTGAAGAACGGGGCCTTCATCAATGACGCGCCCCTCCTGCCGAATAAGACCGAGCTGCTGGGTGAGATCCTGCAGTCGCGCGGCTACCAGACGGCGTACATCGGTAAGTGGCACCTGCTGGGCGGCGACCGGGAGCGGCCCGTGCCCCGGGGCGAACTGCGGTACGGCTTCGACAAGGTGCTGACCAATAATTGCCAGACGGACTTCCGCGCCGGACACGCTTTTTTCTGGAACGACCGCGACGAGCGCGAGTACTTCGACAAATGGGAGGTGTACGGACAGACCGATCAGGCGCTGGAGTGGCTCGATACCCTCGATGCCGACCGGCCCTTCGCCCTCATCGTGAGCTGGCACCCGCCCCACGACTGGGGAAAATTCCGGGGCGAGGACCGTGAGATGCACTACCGCTACGATGCGCCCGAGGAACTGATGGCGCTCTATGACCGGGACACCCTGAAGGTGCGCCCCGGTCTGGAGCGCACCCCCGACCTGCTGCGGATGTACCACGGTTACATGGCCATGGTGAGCGGGGTGGACCGCGCCTTCGGCCAGCTGATGGATAAGTTGCGGGAGCGCGGGTTCGAAGAAAATACGCTGGCCGTCTTTAGTGCCGACCACGGCGATATGCTGGAATCGCACGCGGCCGTGCTGCCCAAGCAGTATCCCCACGACTATTCCAACCGCATTCCCTTCCTCGTCCGCTACCCGGGCGTGGTACCCGCCGGCGACAGCACCGGCCTGCTCTTCGGCGCACTGGACGTCATGCCCACGCTGCTGGGGCTGATGGATATCGAAACCGGGCAGGCCTACGACGGGGCCGACCTCTCGGAAGAATTGCTGACCGGCGAGGAGGATGCCGTGGAGTACGTACCGCTCTGGCTCTACAAACGCGGCGTGGCCAAGAACCAGAACTGGCGCGGCGTGGTGACCCGCGACTACACCTTTGCCGTCGGGCGTGGTCAGGATAGCATCGAGCTCACCAATGTGCTGTACGACCGCGCGGACGATCCCGCCCAGTTGCAAAATCACTTCTACGATCCCGAGTATGCAGAAGTGAAGACCAGGCTTACCGACCTCACTTTCGGCTGGATGAAGAAGTACGACGACCGCTTTTACGGGGAAGAGGAGTTCAGGTCCATCCGCCCGCCGGAAACGTGGATGTACAATTACAGCCGGAGTCCCGCGGAGCTCTTTGCGGAACAGGAAAAGCATCAATAGTATGTTTCGCGGTCTGCTCCTCCTGCTGCCCCTGGTCCTGCTGTATTGCGCCGGGCCGGACCCCTTCGGACCAGCCCGGCCAACGGAGCCTACCCCCCCGAATATCGTGCTCATCGTGGCCGACGACCACGGCAAGGACGCCCTCGGCTGCTACGGTAACCCCGTGATCCGGACGCCCCACCTGGACGCGCTCGCCGCGGCGGGCACCCGCTACGACCGGGCGTTCTGCACCACCTCCAGCTGTTCGGCGAGCCGGTCGGTAATCCTGTCGGGACAGCACAACCACCGCAACGGACAGTTCGGCCACGAGCACGACGTCCACCACTTTCTGTCCTACGATACCGTCCGGTCCTTGCCGGTACTCTTAGAGGGTGCCGGGTACCGGACGGCCCGCATCGGGAAGTACCACATCGCCCCGGAGGCGGTGTACCACTTCCAGCAGGTGCTGGAGGGCAACCCGCGGAGTCCGGTGGAGATGGCCGACGCGGCGCGGCCCCTGATGGAAGAAACGGACGAGCCCTTTTTCCTATACTTCTGCTTCGCCGATCCCCACCGCGACGGCACCTTCGCCGAGGACCTGCCCTACGCCCCCGACCGCTTCGGAAACCGGGCCGCGGGCTACCCCGGCGTCCGGGAGGTGGTGTACGATCCCGCGGAGGTACTCGTACCGGACTGGCTGACCGATACCCCCGCCACGCGGGCCGAACTGGCGCAGTACTACCAGTCGGTGTCGCGCCTCGATCAGGGCGTAGGCCGTCTGGTGCAGCACCTTAAGGAAACGGGGCAGTATGATAATACGCTCATCGTATATATCTCGGACAATGGCGCCGCCTTTCCCGGGGCGAAAACGACCCTGTACGAGCCGGGCATGCGGCTTCCCTGTCTCATCAAACTGCCGGGACAGTCGGAGGGCGCCGTATCCGACCGGCTGGTCAGCTGGACGGACCTGACCCCCACGCTGCTGGCGGCGGCCGAAGCAAGTGAAGGGCCCGGACGTTTCGACGGGGGAGATTTCCTGAGCCCCGATACTACCGGCACGGATCCGCTGGTCTACGCGAGCCATACCTTCCACGAGATCACGATGTACTACCCGATCCGGGCGGTCCGCGGCGAGCGGTACAAACTACTGGTGAATTTTGCGCACCAGCTGCCGTACCCCTTCGCCAGCGACCTGTACGAATCCAAGACGTGGCAAAGCCTGCTTGCTACGGGGCGGGACAGCCTGGGCGGCAAGTCGATCGAGAACTTCATCCACCGCCCCCGCTTCGAATTATACGACGTGGTCGCTGACCCCCAGGAGGCCCACAACCTGGCGGACGACCCGGCGTATGCCGGCGTGCTGGAGAACCTGCAAAAGGAGATTTACAACATGCAGCTGCGTACCAGGGATCCCTGGGTGGTGAAGTGGGATTACGAATGATCGCGGATACGGACGTCCCGTCCGTCACCACAGAGCGACTGCGTCCCCACGGAGGCGCTTCGCTTAGGCACAGCGTTTCCACGGAGTTGCATACCGGACGAACCTGGCGGTTACCCCGCTAAGCATATCCCGGGCAACGGACGCAGCGCAGGAGCGCCGACACGTTCCCTACCGGCCTACCAGATTCCGAAAGGCCACCTCCCGCGGCTCATCGGCCGGCAGGTATTCAGCATTCACGGTCGGCCAGTAGCGGCGGTCGACATTTTCTTCGAGCCAAGTCATCAGCTCCCTGAACAGACGGTCCCTCCGTTCCGGCTCGGCTGCCGCCAGGTCGTTCCGCTCGTACGGATCGGCCGCGATATCGTAGAGGTGCAGCCGGCCGTACCAGTCGAAGATCAGCTTATCGTCGCCGGAGCGGATGGCGGAGTGGGGCGTCAGGGCCAGGCCGTCGTACGGACTGCGGTAGATCACGTTGAAGGGGTAGTGCCAGTAACGGGTATCCTTGGTGTATTCGCTGCTACTCTTTTCGTTCACGAGCGACCAGAAACTACGACCGTCGAGGTCCTGCTCCCGCACGGCCGCCACCGCGTCGTAGCCGGTAGCCTCCAGCAGGGTGGGGTAGAGGTCGGCATAATCGACGGGGGTCTCCTCCCAGCGGCCGGTCACTTGACCGGGTAGGTGCACGAAGAGGGGTACCCGAATGCCCCCTTCGGTCACGCAGGCCTTCCCGCCGAGGAAGGGACTGTTGTCGGTCCCGTCGTCGTGGGGGGTGAGCTTGTGGTCGATGCCGCCGTTGTCGGACATGAACACCACCACCGTGTTATCCGCCAGTCCGGTCTCCCGAAGCTTCGCCATAAGCTGACCTACCGAGCGGTCCAGTCCCTGGATCATAGAGGCGTACACGGGGTCACGGTGACCGTTCCAGCCGCGGGTGGCTTTGTCCCGGTAGTGCTCCACCTCCCCCTCTACGCCCTGGTAGGGAGAGTGGACGGCGAAGTGATTGAAGTACAGGAAGAAAGGCTCGCCGGGGGTAGCGGACCGCTCGTCCAGGAAGCCGAGGGCGCGCGCGGTGAGGTCATCGGTGAGGTAATCCTCCCCGGTTGCCGGGCCGGCGTTGCCGATCTCCCACTCTGCCTGTGGCATCTCGGGGTAGCGGGCCATGCTCTTGTTGTTCCAGCCCGGCCGCCAGCCGTAGTAGGCGGAGCCGCCGCCGTCGAAGTACGCCAGGTCGCGGAAGCCCTGGTCGTAGGGCTGCACGCCCGCGGCCCCGAAGCCGCCGACGTGCCACTTGCCGAGGAAGGCCGACGTGTATTGCGGCATGGCTTCCGGGAGGGTTACTACTTCCGGCGGCAGGGCGGAGTTAGAGGTGGAGTTGTCCCACGCCCGTTCGATGGCGATATCATCGTGGTGGTCGAGCACGTCGTGCTGATAGTAACCCTCCGGCACGGGGAGGTTCTGGTTATAGTATGTCTCCCGCAGCGGCATCGCCGTCATGAAGCCGAGGCGGGGCGCAAAGCGGCCGGCCAGGATCCCCGCCCGGCTGGGCGAGCAGAGCTGGGTTGCGTAACCCTGCGAGAAGGCTACGGAACGGGCGATCAGGCGGTTCAGGTGCGGGGTCTCGTAGAACATGCTGTCGGCCGGGGTGCCCACGTAGTGCGTGGCGTAGGCGTTGATGTCCATGATGCCGAGGTCGTCGGCCAGGATGAAGATGACGTTCGGCTGCCCGGCGGGGGCGTCGGCGACGGGCGTCGCGGGGGTGGCGCACTGCAACAATACAAGCAGCGGCAGGAGTAGGCGGTACATAACTTAGAGGGAGTGGCGGTCGATGAAGCTGAAGGGGTTCTTGATCTTTTCGATGCGTTTGTTGAGGATCATATCTGCCGCGGTGCGGCCCATCTCGTTGAAGTCGGTGGAGATGACCGTGATCCCGAGCAGGTCCTTCAGCGGCGTTTCGTTGTAGGAGATGATGCCGATCTCTTCTCCGAGCTTGCACTCCTTGTCGCGGATCTGCTTCATCAGGTTGACCAGGTCGGATTCCTCGATGGTGATGAAGAGGTCGCCGTTGTGCAGGATGGTATCGTCGTAGATCTGCTCGATGATCTCGAACGGGAGTTTAAACTCCACGCAGAACTTCCGGAAGCCGTTGAGGATGCGCTTGGGGTAGGGGTATACCGAGGTCTCCGGGTACACCATAATGATCTTTTTATACTTGCGGATCTTTTCCACGCCCTCCTTCAGGGCCTGGTAAATGTCGTTCTCGAAGTCCTGGTACACTTCCGCGTAGTCCCCCTCCAATTTGAGGAGGTTGTTGTCCATCAGGATCAGCTTGTTCTTGGGGATCTGCTCGATGGCCTCCTTCACCTCGTCGGTGAAGCTCACGTGCCGCTGCGTCGACGTTTTAAAGTGCGGCATAATGACGAAGTAGTCGTAGCTCTTCAGGTTCCGCGACAGCAGGTTGAGGAACAGGGATTCGTCGCAGTGGTAGATATACAGATCGGTGTGCGCGATACCGCCGATGTTGCTGACGAAGGAGTTGTAGATCCGCATCTTATAGCTGCTCAGCTTATTCACCAGGAAGAGCACGTTTACCTTGGAGATCAGCTTCGTGCGGGTGATGTAGAAACCCTTCCCCTTGACGGAGGTGATGATGTTGCGGTCCTTGAGGATATTGTAGGCCTTCTCCACGGTGTCGCGCGAGAGGTCGAAGGTTTCGCTTAAGGCATTGATCGAGGGGATCTTATCGTCGATCTCAAAGTTCCCGCTGGCAATATTGTCGGTGATGGCGTTGACGATCTGCTGGTACTTCGGAATGCGGGAGTCCTCGTTGATGGTGAAGCGTTCGGAGATCTTCATTAAGCTGGCTTTGGTCGGCAGGGCCCGGCGGCATCCGGGGGCGGGTCCGCGGGTGCCGGGGACGGATAAGTGAGGCGTGGGTTGGTGTAATTCCCGGACAAAATAGGCGAAGCAGGACCGTCCGGTATCCTGTAGTAACCGGTGCCATTCAAAATATTATCAATATTATAAGCTCCCGGACAGTACAGGATACGGCCGGCATGCACGACACCTACCTTGGTGTCAAACAACGACAATACTATTCGGATCATGAGTACCACCGCCACCCAATTCAAATACGTTGATTACCTCTGGGACGAGGACGAAGCCGCCCGCCTCGGCGACG
>JBGTHX010000485.1:0-4312 GCA_041746055.1 Lewinella sp.
GCACCCAGATCACCCAGGAGGTGGCCAAGGCCGGCATGGAGCAGCCTTTCCACTACTGGGTGCCGAGCATCGCGCCGAGTGGGATGGCCTTCGTGACCGGCGACCGCTACCCGGGCTGGGAAGGCGACCTGCTGGTCGGCAGCCTGAAATTCAGCTACCTCAAGCTGGTGCACCTCGATGGCAACAGCGTGAGCGGCGAGCAGGACCTGATCAAGAATATCGGACGGGTACGCGACGTGCGCATGGGCCCCGACGGCTACATCTACGCGAGCATCGAGGGTACGGGGATCGTACGGGTGGACCCGGTATAGGGTCTATCGCTACAGCGAGCCGCTGAGCAGGAAGAACACCACCAGCAGCACCACGCAGCCGGCTACGATCATGCGCGTCTTTTCCATTCTGGACTGACTCGCGCGGTGGGAATTCCGCAGCTTATTCAGCGGGGTTTCCGCCTCGTGGTTGATGCGGCAGCTGTAGTCGTAGTGGTTGCCGCCGGTGTGATCAATACTGACCTCACAGAGCTCGTGGTCGAGGAAAACGGAGTAGGTACGGGATTCGCGCACCTCGAAGTCTATCTGCACCACGCGGTCGTTGCAGTGGAGCACGACGTGCTGGGTTTTGTCCCCGTGAAAGAGCCCCAGCTTGTAGCTGGTGCCTTGGTGGCCGGTAATGTTCCAGGAGAATTGTGGCATGGGCGGGGGACCCTCGGGGGCATTCTTTTCGACAATAAGGTACCGACTAAATTTTACGGCTTTCCAACTTTAACGTTCGGGAAAACCATTCCGCGGCTTGTGAACGGGGGCTCCGGCGCGTTAAAATCGGGCCAGGAACCTGTGATCTCTAACAGTCGGAAGCGGGCAAAAAGTTCTTCCTTATACCAGCCGCGTTTGCGGGTCAGGGCCACCACTTCCCGGTGGGCGGGCCCGGAATAGGCGAAGTCCGTCATGGCCCGCCCGCTCGCCCAGACGCTGAAGGTCGCCTGCATGAAGACCGGATACTCGCCGATGCCTACGCTCAGCAACCGCTGCTCGTGGCCGGCCACCGATCGGCTGGTGCCGGGCACGTATCGCCAGAAATCCGGCAGTTTGGAGGCGTGAATGGTCGCGCGGGTAATCACGGCTACCGGCGCCGCGGCATCGTAGGCGGCGGGGTCGGGCGTGAAGGGGTTAGCCCCGCCCCAGGAGCCGTGGGCCATGGTAGCGCCGAGGGTAAAGGTGATGCGGTGGTCGGTGCGGGCAACCGCCTCGGCGTACCAGTCGTGGCCGGCGAAAAAATCGGCCGCGGCGGAGGTTTCCGCCCATTCGGCGACGAGGGCGTAGACGCCGAAGTTGGGCCAGAGGCTGAAGCCGTTGCCCCCACCGCTGCCCATGAGCCGGCAAAAGGTCATTCCGCTTACCTTAGCCAGACGGGGTGGGGCGAGCGGCATCTGCGAAAAAGCCCAGAGGCGGTTCGCCCAGTCCGGAAAATGAAAAAGGGTTACGGTAGTAATGATGGCTTCTCTTTCCCTGACAAACTAGACTCGGACGGGAACCGTTCAGATTTTGTAACCCCTTAATGAGGCCTAAATTGTAATTTCCCCTCCATGGATTTGAAGATGAAGAAAGAGGGCAAGTTTGACTACCTGGAAACAGGCGGGTCCGGCGAACCCCTGCTTTTACTGCACGGCCTCTTTGGCGGGCTGAGCAATTTCGGGGCCCAGATCGACGCGTTCAGCGATAAATTCAACGTGGTGGTGCCCACCCTGCCCATCTTCGGACTCCCCCTGCGCAAGGTTTCCCTGGCGGGGCTGGTGGATCACCTCGCCGATTTCGTGGATCACAAGGGCTACTCCACCGTAAACCTCATGGGCAACAGCCTCGGGGGGCACGTAGGTATCCTGTACGCCATCGACCATCCGGACCGTATTGCGTCCATCATCCTTACCGGCAGCAGCGGCCTCTTCGAGAGCGCCATGGGAAATAGCTTTCCGCCCCGCGGCAATTACGACTTCATCAAGAAAAAGGTGGAAAGCACCTTTTATAATCCCGCCACCTCCAGCCAGGAACTGGTTGACGAGGTTTACGACACGGTCAACGACCGCACCAAGGGCATCCGCATCGTGATGACCGCCAAGTCAGCCGTCCGCCACAACCTGGCGCACAAGCTCGACAAGATCACCGCGCCCACGCTGCTGGTGTGGGGCAACCAGGATACCATCACCCCGCCCTTCGTGGGGGAACAGTTTCACAAGCTGATCGCCGACTCCGAATTGCACTTCATTGATGAGTGCGCCCACGCCCCCATGATGGAACAGCCCGAGCAGTTCAACCACATCATGGGCAACTTCCTCGAGCGGGTGACGGTAGGACAGGCCGCCTAGCCGGTCCTGAAGCCGCGCGTTCCACGCTTAATGAAAGTTTAAACCCCCGCCCCGGGCACGGAGAATGACTCCAATGGGCGTTCTTTGCGTATGCGGCGATATCAACTTACCCTGCTTTTGGGGCTGTTCCTTTGCACCTGCGCCCCCGCCCAGGACTTCTTTGCCCACCGCGTCTTCACCGTCCAGGATTCACTGCGGGGTACCCTGGGGCCGTCCCGCGCCAACTACGACGTCACCTATTATGAGCTTCACCTGGACGTAGATGTCGTGGACCACGTGATCGAGGGCTGGGTGGACATGGACTATACGATCCTCGGCGACCTGCCCCTGCTGCAACTGGATCTCTACGAAAACCTGCAGATCGACGGGATCGAGCAGGAGGGCCAGGACCTGCGCTTCCAACGGCGGGGCAACGCCGTGTTCGTGGAACTGCCCCACCCGGTGGAGTTGGGTAGCCGGCACCGCATGACCATCCGCTACGGCGGTAAGCCCACCGAAGCCCGCAATGCTCCCTGGGACGGCGGATTTGTCTGGGCACTGGACCAGCAGAACCGCTACTGGGTCGGCGTGGCCTGCGAGGGCGACGGTGCCAGCCTGTGGTGGCCCAACAAGGACCACCTCAGCGACGAGCCCGACAGTATGCTCATCAGCATCACCGTGCCGGAGCGGCTCTTCGTGGCCAGCAACGGCAACCTGCGGGAGGAAGTGGAGCTGGAACAGCAGCGCAAGAAGCGCTTCGACTGGTTCGTGAGCTACCCCATCAACAACTACGACGTATCGATCAACATCGGGCACTACGTTCACTTCAGCGACGTCTACCGCAGCTTCGACGGGGAGGAGCTGCCCCTGGACTACTACGTACTGGACTACAACCTGGCTAAAGCGCGGCGGCAGTTCAAGGAAGTACAGCCCATGCTGGAGGCCTACGAGCACTACTTCGGGAAGTATCCCTTCTGGGACGACGGCTACGCCCTGATCGAGGCGCCCTACCTCGGCATGGAGCACCAGAGCGGTATTGCCTACGGCAACCGCTACATGCGGGGCTACCTGGGCGGGCTGATCCCCAGCGACATGGACTGGGACTACATCATCGTCCACGAATCGGGCCACGAATACTTCGGCAATTCCATCAGCGTGGCCGACCACGCGGAGATGTGGATCCACGAATCCTTCACCACCTACATGGAGGCCCTCTACGTGGAGTACCGTTTCGGAGAGCCGGAGGCCCGGCGCTACCTCAACAGCCAGCTGCGCTTCGTGACCAACGAAGAGCCCATGCTGGGGCCGCTGGGGGTCAACTTTACCGACTTCAAGTCGTCAGATCACTACTATAAAGGGGCCTGGATGCTGCACACCTTGCGCAACGTGCTGTACGATGATCCGCTGTTCTTCGGCATGCTGCGCAGCTTCTACCAGGACCACGCCCGCAGCATCGTGGGTACCCAGGAAGTGATCGACTACTTCAGCCGCTACGCGGGCCGCGACCTGCAGCCCTTTTTCGATCAGTACCTGAAGTACCCCGGCCTGCCCGTGCTGGAGCTGCGCACCAACGGCGAACAGCTGGAGTACCGCCTGAAGGCCGACGTAGCCGGACTGGCCATGCCGGTAGCCGTATACATCGGTGAGGAGCGGGTGCGCCTGCTCACGACGGCCGATTGGCAACCCATGGGCAAGAGCATCGATCCCGCTACCGTGAAGGTGGACCAGGAGCGATTCCTGGTGGACCTGCGCGTCCTTACCGATCAGCAGTAGGGGGCCGGGTGGCGGCGGCTTCGAGCTCGTCGTACCAGGCCTGTCCGTACTTACGCACCAGGGCGGGTTTGGCGAATTCGAAGATGCGGATCTTCTCGCGCTCACCCCGGGTGCAGGCGGCGGAGCAGATGTCCCAGACATCGTAGTTGAGCGCTTCGAAGCCGGTTTGGGGGTTCCGGTTGACGCGGATGGGGTAGAGGT
>JBGTHX010000486.1:0-5388 GCA_041746055.1 Lewinella sp.
CCCCCGAGGCCATCGCCGACCTGGTCAACCTGAAGCCGGATCCCCTGATGCTTTTTGGTCCCGACCGGGACTACATCATTATCGCCGACCGGCCGATGTACCCCGGTATCGAGGAACTCAAGGAGCCCAAGGTGAAGCTCGCCGGTCGCCAGATCAATCCCGCCACCTTTTCGCCCTACGGAAGCCGCGGCTTCCACCACCCCCGTCTGCACCGCATCTCCACCGGAACGGACCAACAGTTTGCGGGCCTCCCCGCCGAGGGGATGTTCCGCTATTTCACCTGGTCGCCGGAAGGGGACCGTATCGCTTTCTGCCTGGTCACCGCCGGCGGACTGCAGCTGTGGACCTGCGACCGCGACACCCTCGAGTGCCGGCCCGTAGGCGGCAACGACATCAACAACAGCCTGGGTGGAGTGCCCTACGACTTCATAGGTAACGATCGCTTTCTCATCAAGCGGCGGATCGCCAACGAGGTGCTGCCGGACCGGGACGGGGACGTGACGGGCCCTACCGTCCAGGACTCTTCCGGAAAAGAGGGTGCCAACCGGACCTATACCAACCTGCTTAGCAGCGACTACGACGTGGCGCTCTTCCGCTACTACGCTACGGGGCAGTTGTACCTGCACCGGCTCGACGACGGCACGGAAACGCCCTGGGCGGAACCGGGCATTATCGCCGGCCTGGGCGACTCGCCCAACGGCAGGTACTTCCTCATCACCTACGTGGTGGAGCCTTTCAGCTTCAACGTCCCCTACGACAAATTTGCCGACCGGGTACTGATCCTCGACGAGGACGGAGTGCCGATCCGCGAGCTCACCGTAAGACCGGTAGTGGAGCACCTCCCGCCCGCCTTCGGGGCGGTGATCACCGAGCCGCGCCGCTTCAACTGGCGTAGTGACCACCCGGCCCAGCTGTACTGGACGGAGGCCATCGACGGCGGCGACCCGCGGCGGGAAGTCGACTTCCGGGAGCAACTCTACTTTCTCGAGCCGCCCTTCACCGGACCGGCCACCAAGAGCATTAAACTGCCGCTGCGCTTCGGCGCCCTCCGCTGGGGCCGCGGCGATCTGGCGATCGTGGTGGACTGGGACTGGCCCACGCGCCGGCAGGTCACCCGCCGCTGGTATCCCGACGCGCCGGAGCGGGAGCCCGAGGTGCTGTTCGACCACCACTGGGAAGACAACTACAATGACCCCGGCAACGTGGTGACAGTATCGCTGCCGAGCGACCACAGCGTGCTCCTCACCGGCAGCGGCGGGCAGAAGCTGGTACTGGTCGGCAACGGCCACCGGCCGGAGGGCCCGCAGCCCTTCGTGGATACCTTCGACCTGTCGACCCACGAACGCGAACGCCTGTGGGAATCCGCCCCGCCCCACTTCGAGCGGCCGCTGTTCTTCATCGACGAGGACCCGGAATATTTCCTGCTGGCGCGGGAGCAGGCGACCGAGCGCCCCAACTTCTTCCTGCACCACCTCAGCACCGGTGAGGAGGTACAGGTCACGGATTTCCCCCACCCCTACCCGCAGCTGCGCGACACGAACTACGAGCTCGTCACCTACGAGCGGGTGGATGGCGTACAGCTCAGCGGGGAGTTGCACACTCCGTCGGACTTCGAGCCCGGCCGGGACGCCCCCCTGCCCATTCTCATGTGGGCCTACCCGCAGGAGTATAAGGATGCCGACAATGCCGGTCAGGTCCTGACCAGCGCCCACCAGTTCCGCCGCATTAGTCCGCTCTCCCCGCTGCCCTTCCTGGCGGCCGGCTATGCGGTTTTCGACGACTTCGCGATGCCCATCGTGGGGGAGGGTGACGAAGAACCCAATGAGACCTTCATTGAGCAGGTGCGGATGAACGCGGAAGCCGCCGTCGGCCGGCTGGTGGAGTCCGGCGTAGCCGATCCGGACCGCATTTACGTGGGCGGCCACAGCTACGGGGCGTTCATGACGGCCCACCTGCTAGCGCACACCGACCTTTTTGCAGGAGGCATCGCCCGCAGCGGAGCCTTCAACCGGACGCTGACACCCTTCGGTTTCCAGGCCGAGGAGCGGACCTTCTGGCAGGTGCCGGAAACCTACTTCCGGCTCTCGCCCTTTGTGCACGCCGATAAGATCGACAGCCCCCTGCTGCTGATCCATGGCGAGGAAGACAGCAACAGCGGCACCTACCCGGTGCAGTCGAAACGGATGTTCACCGCCCTGGATAACCTGGGCAAGACGGCGCGGCTCTGCCTTCTCCCCTACGAGGACCATGGCTACGCCGCCGAGGAGAGTATCCTGCACATGCTCTGGGAGATGCACCGCTGGATGGAGATGCACCGGAAATCCGGCCAACCCGAGGCAGTCGCGGAGCGGTGGGAGCAGGAGGCGCAGCGGCGCTGACCGCAAAAGCTTACCTTTCGGTGGTGGTCCGACTTTTACCCTTCCTACTGCTGTTACTCTCGCTGACGTCCTGCCTCAGCACACTGAGCTATACCCATCCCGACCTGGCGAAGTGGGAGAAACTGACGCTGGATTTCGAGGGGCCGGAGCTCTCGGAAGCGGGAGACGACAACCCCTTCGTTAATTACCGGCTCGATGTGACTTTCACCCAGGGAGACCACACCGTCACGGTGCCGGGCTTCTTCGCGGCCGACGGACGCGCCGCAAACACGGGGGCGGACCGGGGGCGTATCTGGCGGGTCCGGTTCCGGCCCGACCGGACCGGTGAATGGACCTACTCGGGGCGCCTGATGCGGGGCGACAGCCTATATCTCCGCGAAGCGGGCGAAGGCCGCCCGGTGGAGCGCTACGAGGGCGCCTTCTTCGTGGGCGACGCGCGGGGTGGCGAACGCGGCCGGCTGGTGCGCGGTCACCCGCGCTACCTGCGGTGGGCCGAAACCGGCGACTATTTCATCAAGACGGGCGTGGACAGCCCCGAGAACCTGCTCGGCTACGAGGACTTCGACGGTACCTACCGCCACAGCGATACCTTCCGCGACGGCGAAAGCCGCACCGAAGGGCTGCATACTTTTGCACCCCACCGGGCGGACTTCCAGCCGGGCGACCCGACCTGGCGGGGCGGCAAGGGGCAGGCACTCATCGGAGGCATCAACTACCTCGCCTCGGCGGGCGTCAACAGCCTCTACTTTCTCACCCTGAATATCAACGGCGACGGAAAGGACGTCTGGCCCTACACCGGCCACGAGGAGCGGTACCGCCTCGACGTCAGCAAGCTGGAGCAGTGGGAGATGGTTTTCGACCACGCCGACAGCCTGGGCATGATGCTCCACTTCGTGCTCAATGAGACCGAGAACGAAACCCTGCTGGACGGTGGCGATACCGGGCCGCAACGACAGCTGTACTTCCGGGAGCTGGTGGCCCGCTTCGGTCACCACCGCGCGGTGACCTGGAACCTCGGGGAGGAAAACGGCCCGAACAGCTGGTCCGACAGTTACCAGGATACCCGCCAGCAGCGGGACGTGATCGCCTGGTTCGCGAAGCACGATCCTTACGGTGGCTACGTAGTCCTTCACACACACCCGGGCGAGGCCGAGTTCTCCCGGATTTACGAGCCGCTCCTGGGCAATGCTGACCTGGGTGGACTGTCCCTGCAGCTCGGCGATCCGACCATAGCCAACGCGGTGACGACGCGGTGGCTGGATCTGTCGGCCCGCGCCAGCGCCCCGTGGATCATGACGGTGGATGAGGTGGGCCCGTGGTGGCGCGGCCTCGACCCCGACGATGCCACCCCCAATAATCAGGACAGCCTACGCGCCTATACCCTCTGGGGCAACCTGCTGGCGGGCGGCGGGGGCGTGGAATGGTACTTCGGCGCGCGCAGCCACGACAACGACCTGAACCTGGAAGACTGGCGCAGCCGCGACCGCGCCTACCGCTGGAGCGCCCAGGCGCGAACGTTCTTTGAGCGCGAGATCCCATTTTGGGACATGGAGGCCCACAACGAGCTTACCGCGCAGGAAGGGGAATTCTGCCTGGCCCACCCCGGGGAGGTCTACGTGGTGTACCTGCCGTTCGGCGAGCCCGCCACCCTCGACCTCAGCGGGACGGAGGGGGAATACATGATCCAGTGGTTCGACCCCCGTGAGGGCGGTGAACTGCAGGACTTCGGAGAGCGGGTAGATGCCGCCGATGGGAAAGTTGAATTGGTGCCCCCGGGCGAGGGCGACTGGGTGAGCCTGCTCCGGCGGCGCTAGCTAGCGAAAGCGGAGGCTTAGCACTCCGAATACTGCCTCTTTGATGATCGACTTGTGCATCTTACTGTTGCCCGCGATGCGGTCGGTAAAGACGATCGGCACCTCCACGATCTTGAAGCCGAGCTGCCGCGCCGTGAACTTCATTTCGATCTGGAAGGCATAGCCGATGAACTGGATCTCGTCGAAGTTCATCCGCTCCAGCACCGGTCGCGAGTAGCACATAAAGCCGGCGGTGGGGTCCTTGACCGGCATCCCGGTTACCACCCGGGTGAACACGCTGGCTCCGTAGGAGAGGATGATGCGGTCAAGCGGCCAATTCTTCACGCTTCCGCCCTTCGTGTAGCGGCTGCCCACGGCTACGTCGGCGGGGCCGTCGGCGCAGGCTGCCCGCAGCCGGATCAGGTCCGAGGGCGTATGACTGAAGTCGGCGTCCATCTCAAAGAAGTAGGCGTAGCTTTCCGGACGCGCCAGTCCCCAGCGGAAACCGTCGAGGTAGGCAGTGCCGAGGCCGAGTTTACCCGCCCGCTCCAGCAGGTGGAGGCTTTCGGGGTAACTTTCCTGGAGTTCCCGCACTACCGCGGCCGTTCCGTCCGGGGAGCCGTCGTCCACGATAAGGAGGTGAAAGGGCTGCGACAGCCCCAATACGGTCTCCACCATCCGCGTTATATTCTCGCGTTCGTTGTAGGTGGGAATGATGACCAGACTGTCGCTCAAGGAAACGATGATTGAGCGGCCAAAGATAGGACAGCCATATGATAGATAGCCGCCACGCGGAAACGCTCCGGTTCGCCCTCGTGGCGTTCGTGATCCTGTACCTCACCTTTCCCGCTTCCGCCCAGGGACCGATCGGCGGATTTCCCGTCGCCCGGGGAGAAGTGGCCGTAGCCCCGGCCTACAGTACGGAACACTACGGCACCTACTTCGGCGCCGGGGGCACGCCGGAAGACCGCGAGGTGACCACCACCAGCCTAAGTCTCTTCCTGGAAGCCGGCCTCAACGACCAGACCGCTCTGGTAGCCACCCTACCCTACCTGCGCACCAATGACCGCCCCGGCAGCCTGCAGGATGCCTCCCTCTGGATCAAGTACAAGAACCTCGACCAGCGCACTCTAAAGGGCGCCCACCGGGTATTTACCGCCGTGGGTCTGAGCTTCCCCGTGGGCCGCTACGAAACCACCGGCATCGCGGCCCTCGGC
>JBGTHX010000487.1:0-2318 GCA_041746055.1 Lewinella sp.
TGGTGGATGTGGTGGTAGCCGATGTTGCCGGTCAGGAAGTGGACCACGCGCGGGAGTTTGTAAAAGGTCGCGCCCTTGATGGCGGCGGTGAGGTAGTCCCAGTTCTTGGACCACTGCATGTAGGTGTGATCGTGCTGGTGCTGTACATAGAAGAACCAGAAGGCGATGATGCCGAAGAAGAAGATGATGCTGCCCTGTACGATCAGGAAGGCTTTCCAGCCAACCAGAAATCCGAGACCCAGATAAGCAGCTCCGATCATCAGGTTATTGAGGTGCATTTTGCGGATGATGGGCGACCAGCCGGGGAAGTTTATCCGCGGTATGCGCAGCACCACTCCCAAGTAGAGCATGGGAAGGACTACAAACAGGACAACGGGGTTACGGAAGATCCGGTACTTGACCCGGCCCCAGGTATTTAGCTTGCGGAATTCCTCTACGGTGAGGAAGTCGATATCTCCGATGTCCCGGTGCTCCAGCTGGCCGGTATGTCCGTGGTGGAAACTGTGCACGCGGGCCCAGTAGGTGTAGGGGATCGAGCTGAAGAACGAGCAAACGAAGCCTATGGCGTCGTTGAGCTTTCGCTTACCGAAGAAGGAGTAGTGACCGCAGTCGTGCTGGATAATGAAGATCCGCACCAGAAAGAAGGCGTTGATCATACCGAGCAGCAGGGTAAGCCAGATGGAGTAGCCTACGGTGAAGTACATCGCTACCCACAGTGCCAGAAACGGGCCGAAGCTGCTGAATAACTGGCCGACCGCGCGCCAGGTATTGGCTTTCTGGTACTGGGCGATGATTGTCTTCCAGTTTTTGAGCGACTGGTGGATGTCGTCAACAGTATTCTGAATTTGTACTTGCACTTGAAAGATTTTAATGATATGGACCTTCGAAGCCCGAAAAAATGAACGGTGGTGACCGGTCAAAAATACACTGCCGGGCCAGAAAGCCCGTGATTAGGTGTTAACATAACTCCCAAGTAGGCAGTAGGGTTACGGTCAGGAAGTTATAGTTTAGTCAAAATTATGCTCTACTTACGACGGGACGCATAAACCTCACTGCGGGGTGAAGCCGTACAGCAGTTTCATCTTGTCGAAGATAGCGGTGTTTTCGTAGATGCCGGAGAACTGCTCCGCGCCCGGTCCGAACGCGAAGACCGGAATCAGGTCGGCGGTATGGTAGTCCGTGGTAAAGGCACCTTCAATGTGGCCGAGGGAGGAGCCGTTCTGGATCGCATAGCCACCCGTTTCGTGGTCTGCCGTTACGATGACTAGCGTCTCCCCGTCCCGTTGGGCGAAGTTGAGGACCGCACCGATGGCCTGGTCGAATTCCAGGACTTCGGAAATGATGTAATCGCTGTCATTGCTGTGTCCGCCCCAGTCGATCTGGGAACCCTCGATCATGAGGAAAAATCCTTTGTCTTCGGTGTCCCGGTCGTTCAGGAAGTTAATGGCGAGTTCACTGGCCTGAACGAGGTAATCCCGGCCCTGACTGAACGGCAGCGGCTCGCTCTCCGCGGTGTAGTAGCCCAGGTTCTTTGCTTTGTTGACCTTTAGGTCTTTCAAGTCAGTATCTACGAAGGACTCCACGTCGTTCCCCTTCTGCCGCAGTTCATCACTCAGGTTACGGCCGTCCATTTCTCGGCGCTCGAAGTACTTGGCGCCCCCGCCGATGAACAGATCGATGTCGGTGTTCATGAGATCGGCGGCGATCTCCTCGTAGTTCTTTCGCTGGTTGGCGTGGGCGTAGAAAGAGGCGGGCGTGGCGTGGACGATGGAGGAGGTCGCTACCAGGCCGGTGGGCATTCCGGCGGATTCGGCCATTTCCAGGATGGTGGTTACGGGCATGGTGTCCATATCCACCCCAATGGCGCCGTTGTAGGTCTTCACGCCGGCCGCGAAGGCGGTGGCCCCGGCCGCGGAGTCGGTAATGAGGTTGTCTCCGCTGTAGCTTTTGTGCAGCCCGATCACGGGAAAGCGCTCGAGGTTGAGGTGATTGTTGTTGCTGTACATCCCGGCCGATATCTGGGTGATGCCCATGCCGTCGCCGATCATCAGGATAATATTCTTCGGACCCCGCTGGGCGCGGGCGTAGCGGGGCGTACCGTCAGTCTGGCCGGCCCCCGGAGCGGAGCTGGCGGCCGGTCCACCACCGGCGGGCGTAAGCGAAGTCTGCGGAGCGGGCGGGCAGGAGGTGAGCAGCACTGCCGCGATGAGCCCGAGGATGAGGTTGGCGTGGATCATGGCGCAAAGATATGGGAAGGTCGCGGGCGGACCGGGTCACAGAAGGGTAGTAAAATCAGTTTCCGCTTAGGCGGGAACGCT
>JBGTHX010000488.1:0-18974 GCA_041746055.1 Lewinella sp.
CATTCCGCGCGCTTCTGGGCCGAGGTGGCCCGTGCGCTGCCCGATTACCGGCACTACGATAAATGGCTGCGCGAGCATGGCAACAGCCTGCGGTTCGATCCGTTAGTAATGGGCTAACCCTGTTCCATGCGTCTACTCCTATTCGGCCTGCTGGCCCTGGCCTTTACCGCCTGTATCTCACCCAAAAAGGCCGCTGAAAGGTATCAGCCGCGCATCAACTCCCTCGACAGCCTCGCGGCGGTGCAGGCCGATTCCATCCTGCGGCTCAGCCTGGCCCTTGAGCGCAGCCGGGGCGGCAACGATATGCTGCTCGAGACCCAGGACCGGCTGCAGGACCGCCTCATCGAGCAGGACGACCGCATCGAGGAGCTGGAGACCGACCTCAATTCCACCAGCAGCGACATGGGCGCCCGCCTCACCCAACTGCGTAGCGACCTCGGCCGCAGCGAACGGCTGCGCGACTCCCTCGTCAGCACCCAGGAACGCATCGTGGAGCAGTACGCCGCCGGCCTCACCAGCGCCGGCAACCAGCTGAGCGACTCCCTGAAAATGAAGATCGACAGCAACCTCTACGAGATCTACGAAGTGCCCGGCGAGCTGGTGCTCAGCGTCCAGGAATCCGCGCTCTTCCGACCCAAATCCATGGGCTACCTGGCCAACGGGAACGAGCCCATCCTGCTGGCCGTCAAGCAGGTGCTGCAGAATAATCCCCTGCTGAAGCTCCGCATCGTAGGCCACACCGACAACCAGCCCAATCCCGTGCGCGGCACCGACAACTGGCAATACGGCGCCATGCGCGCCACGAAACTCGCCGACGAGCTCGCCAAAGTATACTACGTGAGCCCCAACCGGCTCGTGGCCGCCAGCCAGGGGGAGCACGGGCCCGCCCGCAGCAACGCTACCGAGGAGGGCCGCTTCCGCAACCGCCGGATCGACTTCGTATTCACCAGCAGCGTCGCCAACCTGCTGCGCTCCCTGGAGCGGGTGACCGACATCAATGAGTAAACATTAGGCGTATAAAACTACAAATTGTAGCAAAAAGAGTATATATTTAGGCCTCCCAAAGCGGTAACCATGGTAGATCAGATCGACATCACGAAGGTGCTTTTCCTGGACATCGAAACGGTGAGCGGCTCGCCCGACTACGCGTCCCTGGACGAGACCATGCAGCTGCTCTGGTCGTACAAGGCACCTTCCGCCCTCAAGCGTTACGGCGAGCAACTGGAGCCGGATGAGCTCGCCGCGTCTTACGACGACAAGGCCGGGATCTTCGCGGAGTTCGGAAAGATCGTCTGTATCAGTGTGGGGGCCGTGTACCGCGACAATAGCAAGCAGCTGAAGATCCGCCTGAAATCCTTCGCCGGCCGCGACGAAAAGCAGTTGCTGGAGGACTTCAGCGAGATGCTAGACCAGTACTATGGTGACCTCAATAAGTTCTACCTCTGCGGCCACAATATCAAGGAGTTCGATGTCCCCTATATGTGCCGCCGCATCGTGATCCACCAGCTGCCGATGCCCGCGCTGCTCGACATTTCCGGTAAGAAACCCTGGGAGACCAAGCACCTGGTGGACACCATGGAGCTCTGGAAGTTCGGGGACCGGAAATCCTACGTCAGCCTTAAACTACTCGCCGGCATTCTCGGCTTCCCCAGTCCCAAGGACGATATCGACGGCAGCGACGTGGGCCGGGTTTTCTGGCAGGAGGACGACGTCGAACGCATCGCGAAGTACTGCGAAAAGGACGTGCTCGCCACCACCCAGCTCTTCCTTCGCTACCAGCGCAAGCCCTTGCTTCAGGACGAACAGGTCGCCTTCGTGGAACGCTAGGTCATGTTGCGGTCTATCCTATCCGCCCTCCTTATCGCCCTCCCGGCGGTGCTTCCCGCTCAGGAGGGCGTGGTACCCGCTTTCCAATACATCCGGGCCCGCCCCGCTGCGTTCGGCGTAGCGGCTGAGGACGTGATCCACCTGCGGCAAACCGATGCCTATGCCTCCCCCGATGGAACCGGGCACGTGTACGTCCAGCAGGAGTACGCCGGGGTCCCGGTGTACAATGCCCTGGCGTCCGTTCACTTTCGCGGGGGCCGGGTGGTACACCATACTTCGCGGCTGGAGGCCGCGCTGGGGAAAAGAATCGAGGCCGCCCCGCCCGCCCTTTTCGCCGGGGAAGCTTTGTACCGGCACTTTCCCGCCGCAGCCGTGACCCTTGAGGATGCCCGATTGCAGTACTATCCGCTGCCGGGCAACGACCGCATCCGCCTGGCCTGGCAGCTCACCGTGGCGCTGGAGGATGAGGGCTTGCACCTGCTTTCTGTGGTCGACGCCATCACCGGCGGGGAGTTGCTCCGGGATACCCTCACAGTGAGCTGCGGGGCGGAGAGGATGGCGGGGAACGCGGGTGCCGGGGCCCTTCCCGAAAGCAGGGTTTCCGACCTGGAGGTGGTGGGAGACGGGGCGGTCTACCACGTGTTCCCCTTCGGTACGGAATCTCCCCGTGCGGGGGGGCGCACGCTGGCAGGGGACCCCTCCGACGCCGAGGCATCCCCCTACGGCTGGCACGATACCGACGGACGGCCCGGTGCGGAGTACACCATCACCCGCGGTAATAATGCCTACGCCTACCGCGACGCCGATACCATTCCTGATGTTCCGGATCCATCCCCGGAGGCGGATGGCGGCCCGGAGCTCGATTTCGATTTCTTCTTTGCGGAGGGAGGTACGCCCGACAGTCTAGCACCCGCCTCCCTGACCCAGTTGTTTTATACGACCAATATGGTCCACGACTGGGCCTACGCCCACGGCTTTGACGAGGCCGCCGGCAACTTCCAGCAGAATAATTACGGTCGGGGTGGCCGCGGCGGTGACTTCGTCCGCGCCGAATCCCAGAACGGTAGCTCCCCCGGGAACGCTACCTTCTACACGCCGGGAGACGGTAGCCCGCCGCGGATGCAACTATCCCTTTGGCCGGGAACGGAATTCCTGGTGGAGGTCACCGGTCCGGAGGAACTGGCTGAACGCCTGCCCACGGGCCGGGCCGAATTTGGCGGAAAACTCTCCGCGATGCCGCTGGTCGCAGCACTCGCGCTGGGCCGCGACGCCAGTGACCGGCCCGGACTCGGCTGCGGCCCGCTCACGAATGCCGCCCAACTCGCCGGCAAGGTGGTGCTCCTCGAGCGGGGGGAATGCACCTTTCAGCAAAAGGCCTACAATGCCGAGCGGGCGGGTGCCCGGGCCGTAATCATCGTACCCCGGACAACCAACTGGTGGCGATGGCGGGCAGTGGGAACAGCGCCCAGCCCGTCACCATCCCCGTACTCATGCTGCGGGAGCGCGACTGTGCCGCGCTGCGCGATACCCTGCTGGGTGGCGGCCGGGTGACGGTGAGCCTGGCCGACCGGGGTACCCGGCCGGTAGACGGGGCCTTCGATAACGGCGTGGTCGCCCACGAATACGGTCACGGCATCAGCAACCGTCTCATTGGGGGACCATCCGCCACTACCTGCCTCCTCAACGACGAACAGATGGGGGAGGGGTGGTCGGATTTCTTCTACCTCGCCTCCACACCCCGCTCCACCACTCCGGAACCCACCGGACGCGAGGCGCGGGGCATCGGCCTGTACTCCCTATCCGCCCCGGACGGAGAACGGGGCTTCCGATCCAGTTTCTATTCCACGGATAGCGACGTCAACAGGCAATCCTACGATGACGTGATTACCGCCGCGGTACCACACGGGGTGGGGGAAGTGTGGGCGGCCACCCTGTGGGACGTGTACTGGAAGCTCGTCGAGACCTACGGCTTCGACGAGGATCTAATCCACGGCAGCGGCGGGAGCAACCGGGCCGTACGGCTCGTCATCGAGGCCATGAAGTACACCCCCTGTAGTCCCGGCTACCTGGACGGTCGCGACGGGCTCCTCCTGGCCGACCGTTTCGTGAACGGCGGGGCGGACGAGTGCTTGCTGTGGGAAGTCTTCGCCCGTCGTGGCCTGGGCTACTCCGCGGAGCAGGGAGCGGCCGACCGGTCGAATGACAATCGTGAGGCCTTCGACCGGTCTCCCGGCTGCATCCCCACCGTGAAGATCTTGAAAAGAGCGGACCGGCTTTATGTCGACGCCGGCGACACCGTCCTTATCACCCTCACCGTGAGAAATGACAAAGCGGACTCAGTGTCCGGTATACGAATAGTGGACGAATTGCCCGCCGGGCTCACCGTTGACCCCGCCTCCTTTACCGGTCCCGGCAGCTGGATCCTGGACGGGGAGCGGATCACCATCTCGCTCAATGATCTCCCCGCCGGAGACTCCATCTCTCTGGGTTATCTGGCCCGCACGGATCCGGCGTGGATGGCGGAGCGGCAGGACTTGCCTGACTGGGACTTCCTCGCACTTCAGGGCAACCGGGGCTGGACGCGGGTCGATACCGGCGGCCTCGCGGGAGAGGGTGCCTGGTTCGTCCCCAATATATCCGGCGACCAGGATCAGGTTCTGCAGTTGCGCATGCCGGTGGTCGTCACGGGGCCGGCACCGGTGCTGCGGTTCTTCACCTGCTACGATACGGAACCGGCCTACGACGCCGGGGTACTGGAGGTGAGCCCGGACGGTGAAAATTGGCAGTCCGTTGGCGACCGCTTCCTGCGCCACGCCTACCGCGGTTCGATCGACGGGCGGGGCAAGCCCACCCTGCGAGGCCAGCCCTCGTTCTGGGGGAACAGCCAGGGCTACCGGGAGGCCATCGTGGACCTCCGCGACTTCCGTGATCAGGCGGTATATGTGCGGTGGCGCTTCGTATCCGACGCGTCCCGGGGGGCCGAAGGCTGGTACGTGGATGAGATCGAGCTACTTCCCGAACTGGTCCGCTACGACGGCCAGGTACGCGTGAATACCCGCGAAGGGGACCGGGAGAGCAGCAGCCTGCCCGGCCCCGGCGTGGTAGTGAACGCCGGAGCCCCGGGTACCGTAGCCATCGATCCGGCTCCACCGGAATCCTCCGGGATCAGCCTTTTTCCTAATCCGGTACGGGATCTCCTGATGGTCCAGTTGCCGGAGGCCGGGAGCGGATCGCTGAGGCTGCAGATCTACAGTGCTGCCGGGAGGCCGGTACGGGAGCGGGTGTATGACAGCCGTCCGGGTACGGGGAAAGTGATTGTAAACCTGGGGGGCCTGCCCTCCGGTGCCTACGTGCTCCATGTCGCGGAGGGTAGCCGGGTTTTCCGCCAGACCTTCATTCTGCAGCCCTGATCAGAAGGGGTAGCCGAGTCCCAACTGGAAGGTGATATCGCCGAAGCTGAAGGACCGGAAGCTGCGCCAGTAGGCGCTTTCGGGGTAGCTGACGGGCTCGCGGGGCGAGATGGGATCGCCGTTGCCCCGCTGGGGATAATTGTACCGGAGCGGGATGGCCGCATCGAGCCGGAAGACGAAGTAGCTCAGGTCGATCCGCAGACCGGTGCCGCCCGCTACCGCCAGCTGGCGGAAAAAGGGCTGGTGGTAGTAGGAGACCACCCCTTCGTTCTGGGCTACCTGCCGCACCTGGCCCTTCAGCAAGAACTGCGAGCCGGGGCGGTCCGGGTCTTCCTCCACCGTCCAGACGTTGCCGATGTCGGTGAAGAGCGCCCCCCGGACGAAAGAGAAGAGATTGAAGCGATATTCCAGGTTGAGTTCCAGCTGGAGGTCGCCGGTCTGGTACAGCCGCAGGTTGTTGTTGAAGGTGCCGCCGGCGTCGATACTGAGGGAATCGACGTAGCCGCCCGGCCCGAGTCCGCGGGGCGCCCAGGCGCGCATTGAGTTGGCTCCACCGGAGAAGAACTGCTTGACGTAGGGCACTTCCTGGTCGGCGACAAGCGGGCGGGCGACCCCCACCAAGAGCCGGGTGGCGAAGCTGCGTAGCGGGCTGTGTTGCTTGTAGTAGCGCAGATCCGCTACGGCCAGCGCGTACTGCGCGTAGTTGTTCCGGGGATTCAGGTTGGAGATGAACTGCCGGGCCACGAAGACCTCCCCGCCGGTCAGCTCGAACTGACCGTTGAAAGTGATGGAGCGGCCCAGCCGGTCGGGGCGTCCGACGCGGATGTATTCGATATTGCGGAAGAAGGCACTGAAGAAGTACTGGTCGCTGATGCTGCGGCGCAGGCGCTGGTTGTTCTCCAGGATCCGTTCAAACTGGGGCTCGATGGTAAAATTGAGGATATCGAGCGCGGTGTGGTTGATCCGGTAGGAGGTCGTGGCCGACCGCCGGAAGTCGTAGCCCAGTCGCGCGTTGGCGGTGGTATAGGCGTAAAAGGTGCGGATGAGCAAGTACTCGTAGGCCACGCTGTAGCGGGTGCTCGCGCGCTCCCGCAGCTGTTGGTAGAAGTTGTCGGACAGCAGGTGCATCCGGTTCGCGAGGCCGTAGAATCCGAAGTCCTTAAAGCGGGGCAGGTTCAGCGTGGCCTCGGCAGCGAGGTCGATGGTGTTAAAGAACTGGGCGGAACTGTCGGGAGAGGGGTTCACCTCTACGCCCGCGCGCAGGGCGACCGACAGTAGCTCGGCGCCGCCGAAGACATTGCGGTTGCGGAAGTTGGGGCTTACGCTCACACCGATGAGGTTGTTGCTGAGCGCGGAACTGTCGAGTAGCTGGCTGCGGTTGGTATAGTTCAGGTCGAAGTCGGCGCCGATGGACATCTGTTTATCCGGACTCAGCTGGATCTCGTAGTTCAGCACTTCCGGATCCGTGGGATCGATGATCTGGTTGATGCGTACGAAGCGGTAGATGCCCAGTCCGCCCAGGGAGAGGTTGGTCTTCTCGTACTCTTCCCGGCTGTACAGGCTGTCGGAGGTCAGGAAGATGTTCTCGGCCAGCAACTCGGGTCGCATCCGGAAGCGGGGGGTGGGGGAGAGGAAGCGTATACCGTTCACGACGGTATCGCCCGCGTAGGCGACCCCGTTGGCTTCACGGGCGGGGGAGTAGTCGGTCAGGACGGTAATCTTTCCGATCCGGTACTTCCGGTAGGCGTCGTCCTGCTGGGGGGGGAGGATGGTAAGATAGATATTGGCGTAGCCCCCCTGCATGCTGGTATCGATCTCCAGCTTGTCGAAGTAGTTGGTGGAGAAGTAGGCGTAACCTTCGTTGCGGAGATAGCGGCTGATGCGGGCCTTCTCTTCGTCGAAAGCATTGAGGTCGAGCGGGGAACCGGGCTGGAGCGGGCTGTTTTCCTTGAGCACCTGCATGATGCTGTCGATCTCCGGCTCCGGGCTGCCGTACTGCACGCTGTCGATGAGGAAGCGGGAGCCGGGGTCGACGTGGTAGATCAGGCTCACCTTATTGTTGCGGTGGCGGTCGGGCTCGTGGTAGGCGGTGGCGTTGAAGTAGCCGCGGTAGCGCAGGAAATCTTCCATCAGGGCGGCGGAGCGCCGGGAGAGGCTGTCGCTGTAGTAGGTGGGGGTCTGTCCGATGGTGTTGCGCAGGAAGCGGTCGATGCGGGTGGTGTCCCGCACCTTGCTGTTGGCCAGATAGAAGTACTCTCGGGGAAAGAGAAAGAGGAAGTTGCCGTTGGGCTTCTGCTGGGTGAGCACGGAGAGCTCGTACTTGACCTCTGCGCGGTTGTCGAGCTTACTGCCCTTGCGGATCTCTATGCGCTGATCGGTGAGCAGCTCCTGTTCCTCAGAGAGGTATTTCGTAACATTGCAGGACGTCAGCAAGACGGCCACCGCCAGGACCGGACCCACGCGGCGCAGACCCCTCCGCAGTATGTCCATCAGCACCGGTACCATCAAGTTCATAAGCGGCCTACGTCAGAAAAAGCTCAGGCAAAATTACCACAAATTCACGGCCGAGGGCGGGCGGATCGTCGGGGAGTTGCTCCGGCAGGACCGCTACCGGGTCGACCACCTCTACGCCCTGGAAGGATGGGAACATAACGTGGGCACGGATTTCAATGTTCCTCTTACCCGCGTCACCCCCAGGGAATTAAGCCGGATCAGCCAGCTCAAGACACCCAACCAGGTACTCGCCGTGGTGGACCTTCCCCCGGCCCCCGAAGCCCTGCCCCCCGACCTCGACCTTGGCTGGTCGCTGTACCTTGACGGGGTGCAGTCGCCCAGTAACCTCGGCGCCCTATTGCGGATCGCGGACTGGTTTGGATTCGCCAACGTACTGGCCGGCCCGGGTACCGCGGACCTCTACAACGCCAAGAGTATTCAGGCCACCATGGGTTCCTTTCTGCGGATCGACTACCGGGAAGCGGACCTGGAGCAGGTAGTCGGTCAGTTCCCCGATCTGGTGGTTTTCGGTGCCGATCTGGACGGGGAGGACGTGTACCGGACCGACCCCCCGGCCGCGGGCCTGCTCGTCATCGGCGCGGAGGGGCCCGGTATCCGTGCAGAAACCCGGGCGCTCATCGGTAGGAAGCTCACCATTCCGCGCGCGCCCGGCCGGGAGGCGGAGAGCCTCAATGCGGCGGTGGCGGCGGGAATCCTTTGCAGCGCCCTGCGGCGGTAGCGGGTACGGGCCTGCGCCTACTTCCCCTTCCCCTGGATCAGTACCAGCAGGGTATAGAACAGGATCTTGAAGTCCAGCCCGAGCGAGCGGTTCTCAATGTAGAGGATGTCGAACTTCAGCCGGTGCACCATTTCCTCGACGTTACTGGCGTAGCCGTACTTGACCTGTCCCCAGCTGGTGATGCCGGGGCGCACCCGCAGCAGCTGGCGGTAGTGCGGTTCCCGGGCGCTGATGAGATCGATATAGTATTGCCGTTCCGGCCGGGGCCCGACCAGGGACATCTCCCCCAGGAGGACGTTCCAGAACTGCGGCAGCTCATCCAGCCGCCACTTGCGCATCGTGGCGCCCCAGGGGGTGCAGCGGACGTCGTCGTCGCGGCTCAGCTGGGGTCCGGCCGATTCGGCGTCCTGGTACATCGAACGGAATTTGAGGATCTGAAAGGGCACGCCGTTCTGGCCGATCCGCTCCTGGGTATAGAAGATCGGTCCCGTAGAGGAAAGCCGCACCCGGAGCGCCACGTAGGCGTAGAGGGGAGAGAGCAGTAAGAGCAGGGTGAGGGAGGTCACTACATCGAGTAACCGTTTGACGATGCGCTGCCAGCGGGGCATCAGGTTTTGCCGGATCTCGATGAGCACCGCGCCGAAGACGTGGTTCATCTTCACGGTGCCGAGCATGATATCGTACATGTCCGGGATGATCTTGACCAGCACCTGCCGCTCGTGGTCGCTCAGTACCGACAGCAGGTCGCGCAGCCGGCTGTGCTGGCTGGTATCGATGGCGATGATGACCTCCTCTACGTTGCGTTCCTCGATGAGGGTGCCGAGATCGTCGAGGGTGCCGAGGCAGGGCAGGCTGGTCGCCAGGGCCGGATCGGAGCGCCGCCGTCCGTCCACGAATCCGATGAAGCGGTAGCCCAGCCCCTTTGGCCGGCTGACGATGTCCTGGTAAAGGTTTACGGCCCGCTCTCCGCCGCCGACGATCAGGGTGTTGAAGGTAATCGCACCCGCCTTAAGCCGCCGGCTAGCCCGGGTGAGCAGGAACATGCGGGAGAAGGCGGTCAGGGAAAAATGGTACGCCAGGTAGACCGTCATACTCGGATGCCGGGGATCGAAGGTGAGTGGATTGCCCTCGAGGGGTAGGAGGAAAAACAGCAGCAGTGTACCCCCGAGCGACAGGCCGAGGGTGTGGACCAGGGTAGTAAAGCGGCTGAGCCGGTAGATGTCGCGGTACTGGTCGAAGAGGGAATAGAGCAGCAGCCACGCCAGGGCCACCAGCGGCCCCACCCAGGGTGGGCCCACCATCCCACCGTCGCGACCGCTCGCGAAGAGGATCCAGGCGATCCACGCGGCGGCAAAGTCAGCGACCCCATAGACGAAGCGATGGCGCGTGCGCAGGCCCGCCGTGTCCGGTTTCAGTTCCGTTCCTTGTTCCAGGGGCGGGGTCATGGGGTCGGGAGGTAGAGCAGTTTGAGGTTGTCAAGATACACGGTACCCCCGGCACGCTCCGCGTCCAGGAGCAGCGACAGCGCGATGCGCAGTTCCGGCACGTCCGCTGCGACAACTACGGAACTGAGGTTGAAGTAGATCTTGGTCCATTCGGCGCGGGGGAGAAACCCGGGGTCGAATACCCGTACCGGTATGCCACCCTGCTGCCCGATGACCCCGAAGATACCCGGTGCGTCGCTAAGGTAGTCGGCTTCCACCCATACGTTCACCGGGGTTCTTTCGAGACCGCTGAAGGTTCGGCCCGTAGCGATCTCCACCAGGCGGTTGCTGTCGCGGAGTTCCACGGCACCCGCGGCCCCGCCGCTCCTGACGACGTCCGTTTGCAGGGAAAGTCCCCCGCCGCCGGTCACTACGTCGGTGAAAACGCGGGGCGTGCCTTCCTCGAAGCCTTCCACGAAGCCGAATTCGGTCTCCGGGCGGTAGCCGATGGAGAGGGTGCCAAGGGAACGGGTCACGCCGCTCTGGAGGTCGATCGACTGGCTGAAGGGGGTGTAGAAGGGGTAAATATCGGGCGTGATGCTGCGGCCATCCTGGCGGATGCCGGCTTCCAGGCGCAGGTCCACCGTACCCAGCGCATAGACGGGGATGGTGGCGGGCAGGGGGAAAACGCCGATGAATGCGTCGTTGACGAAGGCCCACACCTCGGTGATGGCGGTGGTGGCGGCGCCCTGCCCGGCGGTGGTGCGCAATTCGAAGCCGTCGACGGTCACCTGGGCCGGCGCGACGTCCAGGTCGGCGGGGCATCCGGGGAGGCAGAGGATGGTAGCCAGCAGGCAGAGGAGTCGGGTGGCCATGGGGTCAGGACGCGGGATTGGGCATACGCGACTGGTTCTCGGCCACGGCGTCGGAGATGCGCTGGGCGAGGGCGAGGGCGCGGTAGCCGTCCTCGATCGTAACGGCGGCGGGCTGGCCGGATTCAATGCTGTGGGCCAGGCTTTCGAGTTCCATCTGGATGGCGTTGACCGGTCCGCTGGCGGGCTGGTCCACGTGAATGATGCGGGCGCCCCGGGGGGTGTCCAGGGGGAACTGTTGTCCGTGATCGGGCACGTCGGTGGCCTCGGCATCGTAGAGCCGCACGACCTGGCTCTCCTTTTCGAGGAGGTCGAGACTGATGTAGGCGTCGCGCTGGAACAGCCGCACCTTGCGCATATTCTTGAGGCTGATGCGGGAGGCGGTGAGGTTGGCGACGGCACCGTTGCGAAATTCCACGCGCGCGTTGACGATGTCGGGGGTATCGCTGAGGACGGCTACGCCGCTGGCGCGGACTTCGGTGACTTCGTCGTTGGCCAGTTTGAGGACGATGTCGAGATCGTGGATCATCAGGTCGAGGACCACGCTCACGTCCGTGCCCCGCGGGTTGAAGAGCGCCAGCCGGTGGGCCTCGATGAAGTAGGGTCGGATGGGTACGTCGCCGAGCGACAGCAGGGCGGGGTTGAAGCGTTCGACGTGGCCCACCTGCACGAGTTTGCCGCGGTCCCGGCTGAGCGCAATAAGGGATTCGGCCTCGGCCAAGGTGGAGGTGAGGGGTTTTTCGACGAATACGTGGCAGTCTCCCTCCAGCGCCGCGCGCACTACCGCGAAGTGGGTGGAGGTGGGCGTAACCACGTCGACCACCTCACAATCGGCGATGAGCGCTTGGAGGCTTTCATAGCTGCGCACTCCATTCTCCTCCGCTACGCGGGCGGCGAGGGCGGGATCGGTATCGTAAATTCCCACCAGTTCGTAGACCTCCTGCGCCAGGCGAATGCACTTGAGGTGGATCTTGCCGAGGTGGCCGACGCCGATAAGTCCAATTTTGAGCATGGAATTAGCTTAGGGGGCAAAGCTACACCCCGCGTTTTAAAGGCCGCCGCGGCCTTAACTAGTGTTAAGAACGCTCCCTTGGGAAAACTTTAACAGTATGTCGGGCGCCGTAAGTTCTCCTGCGCCGGGGGCCTTCCGCTTGCAATATTATTCGGCAGCCTCGCCTCAAAGGGACAGATGTAGGGTTGAGGGCGGCGGCAACGGGCTATCCGACGGAATGTTGCATGGTCTGGAGAATCCGCTGGACGAACCCCCCTCGTAGATAGCTTGTTAAAAATGAGGAAACACGGCCGCCGCCCTTGATCGGCGTTGGTCGAACCACTTAAGTTTGCAGATACAGCGGTCGGCCAGCCGGTCGCTGAGGATATATGCAGGGGCAGATTTGGACCCTCGCAGCGTTGCCCCGCCTCCGGGTGGAGACGTTATTTTTTCACGAGACACACACACATGAACAAGTTGCACAAGGTACTGTGCCAGTTAATGCTATTGCAACTGGTACTCCTTCCCTTTCAAGCTGACGCTTATGCGTCCACCTCCAATCTTTCTTCCGATCGTACGCGGTCGCAAATCGTTTCCCGCGTACACCGTTTAAATCTGCCGCTAAAAGTAGCCGGCACCGATGATTTTACCAAGCGTAAAATCTCCGAATATCTCGAACTGGGCCCCCGATCCACCGAAAAAATGCTCGGCCGCGCCAATCAGTATTTTCCCGTCTTCGAATATTACCTGCGCAAGCACCAGATGCCGTCCAGCCTGAAGTACCTGGCCGTTGCGGAATCCCTGCTGGTGCCGGGCGCGGTATCCTCCGCTAGTGCGGCCGGACTTTGGCAGCTTATGCCCGCTACCGCCCGCTGGATGGGCCTCCGGGTGGACGGCATAGTCGACGAGCGACTTGACCTGTACCGCAGTACCGAAGCCGCGGTGGTCCTGCTGAAATCCTACCACGAGGAATTCAACGACTGGCACCTTGCCCTGGCCGCCTACAACTGTGGCAACGGCCGAGTCCGGCAGGCGATCCGCGATGCCGGCAGCAACCGATACGATCGCGTTGCTGCCCTGCTGCCGCTGGAAACCCAGCGCTACGTGGCCAACTACGTAGCCGCCGCCTACGCGGTGAACTACTATGGCGACCACGGACTGGTGCCCCACGAAACGGAACTTATCGACTATGTCTTCGTGCATCGCCGGATGAGCCTTTCCCGGATCGCCCGCGATTGTGACGTGCGGATCGCCACCCTGCAGCGCCTGAATCCCAATTTCGTACAGGGATACATTCCGGCCAGCACCGGAGGCTACCGTCTGCGGGTCCCTTCCCACAAGAAGCAGTCTGTACAGCTACTGCTCTGGGGACGCGAGAACCTGGTGGAGATCCCCGCCGACGAGAACCTGGAGGTTGCCGAAGCCACGGCCAGTCTGATGGGCTTCGATCCCTACCGTATGCTGCTCGGCGTGAATGCCGACTCCCTCCTGTACGCCCATCCGGTTTGGAGCTTCGTGCAGTTGCGCGAGCGGGTGGTCATGACCTATTTCGAGCGCTACCGCGCGGTGGCGAGCCTTTAATAGCGAGTAGCCTGTAGCATGTAGGCGTGACCTGCACGCTACAGGCTACAGGCTATAAATACTGCTTCTTGACCCGGTCCAGCTGCCGCTTGCTTTCGCGCTGGCGGATAGTGTCGCGCTTATCGTAGACCTTCTTGCCCTGGACCAGCACTACTTCCACCTTCGCCAGGCCGCGCTCATTGATGTAGACGCGGTAGGGGATGATGGTGAGGCCTTTTTCCTTGACCTTCTTTTCCCACTTGCGCAACTCCTGCTTTTTCAGGAGCAGCTTGCGGGCGCGGCGTTCCTCGTGGTTGAACTGATTGCCCTCCTTGTATTCCCCGATGAAGAGGGAGCGAAGCACCAGTTCTCCGCGGTCGAAGACGCAGTAGCCATCGCGCAGGTTGACGTGGCCGGCGCGAATGCTTTTGATCTCGGTGCCGGTGAGTTTGATCCCTGCCTCGACCGATTCCAGGAACTCGTATTCGAACCGGGCTTTGCGGTTGACGAACTCCTTCTCTTTGGTCTTTTTGGCCATGGCGGGTAATATAAAAAAGAAAGGCTACGCCGGGTCATGACGGTAGCCTTTCGTTATAAGATTTAAACTTTTACTGCCCTTTGGTAACTCCCTCTCCGAGCGGGAGGTTCGGTGCACAACGGCTAATTGTTACTTGGTGGGGGCGTCCGGTCCGATGCTGTTCAGCAGGAAGTTGGTCATCTTGGTGTAGAGGTGCAGCCGGGTGGGACCGCCATAGATCCCGTGGTTGCGGTTGGGGTAGAAGTAGGTCTCGAACTGCTTGTTGTTCATGATCAGGGCGTTGGCCATTTCCGCGGTGTGCTGGAAGTGGACGTTGTCGTCACCCATTCCGTGTACGAGCAGGAGGTCTCCCTTGAGTCGGTCGGCGTAGTTGATGGGGCTGTTGTCGTCGTAGCCGGCTGCATTTTCCTGGTAGGTGCGCATGTAGCGCTCGGTGTAGATGCTGTCGTACCATTTCCAGTTGACCACGGGGGCCACGGATATTGCCGCGGCGAAAACGTCATTCCCCTGGAGGATAGCGTGCAGGGCCATGAAGCCGCCGTAGCTCCATCCGAAGATGCCGATCTTCCTCGCATCGATGTACGGGAGGGAGCTGAGGTATTTGGCGGCGCTGATCTGATCCTCCGTTTCCTGCTTGCCGAGGGTGAGGTAGGTCTGCTTCTTCATTTCCTCGCCGCGGGCGCCGGTGCCGCGGTTGTCGACCACCGCTACGACGAAGCCTTTCTGCGCGAGCATCTGGAACCACACCATATTCTGGCCACGCCAGTTGTCGAGCACCTGTTGGCTGCCGGGGCCTCCGTAGACGTGCATGAGGAGGGGGTGCTCCACGTTTTCGTCCATGTTGGCCGGCTTGATTATGTAGCCGTTCAGTTCCGTACCCTCTTCGGTGGTGAAGGTGAAGAATTCCACGGGTTGAAAGCCGTAGTCCTTGATTTTCTGCGTAAGCGCTTCGTTGCTTACAATCTCCCGCACTTCCGTACCGGTCGCGTCCATGACTCTGACGGTTTCAGGACGGTTGATGGTGGAGTTGGTGAGTACGAAGTAGTCATAGGTGCCCGAGAATTCGGCATCGTTGTAACCGGGGTCTGCTGCGACGGGGCTGGGCAGGTCCCTGCCGCGCAGGCTTTTGCTGTAGACCTCCCGCTGCATCGGATTGCGGCCGGCCGCCTGGAAAAAGATGCGGCCATCGTGGACGCCATAGAATTCAGTCACGTCGAATTGGGCGGAAGTCAGCTGCTGCGGCTTGCCCCCCTGCATATCGTAGAAGTAGATCTGATTGAAGCCGTCGTGCTCGCTGGTCCAGATGAAGCCGTTGTCGAGGAAGGTCAGGTTATCGGTGACGTCGACGTAGTACTCATTCTTTTCGTCCAGTAGGGTGCGCTGCTCGCCCGTTTCCAGGTCAAAGAGCAGCAGCTCGAGGTCGTTTTGGTGGCGGTTCATCCGCTGGGCGGTGAGTTCGTCGGCGTCCAGGGTCCACTGCACGCGGGGCAGGTAGTGCCAGTCGCTACTGTCTGCCCCGTTGACAGTGATCAGGTCGGTGGTACTCTGTTGGTCGAGGTGATAGACGTGCAGGCTTACGGTGCTGTTTTCCTCGCCGACCTTCGGATACTTGAAGGTTACGTACTCCGGGTACATGTCGCCCCGGAAGTTGGTGTAAGTGAATTCCGGCACGGCGCGCTCGTCGAACTTTAGAAAGGCCAGCCGGGTGCCGTCGGCATTCCAGTAGAGGGCCTTGCTGAAGGCGAATTCCTCCTCGTAGACCCAGTCGGTGGCACCGTTGATGATAGCGTTGGTTTCCCCGTCCTCGGTCACCTGGGTGAGGGTACCGTCGGTCAGGTCCTTTATAAATATGTTGTTCTCAACCACGAAAGCCACCTGCTCCCCGGTGGGGTCGAGGGTGGCGAGGCGGATCTTTTTGTCGGGGTAGACGGGGGTGAGTGCTTTGCTCTCCCGGTCATAGACGAAGAAGTTGGACTCCGAGCTCCGGCGGAACAATTGCTCCGTTTCGCTGCTGAGGAGGAGCTTGCTTTCATCGTCGCTGAGGGTATAGTCGTTGATGGTGCCGTCGAATCCGCTGTCGGTGGGCAGCTCCTTGCCGCGCAGCAGGGTACCCGTAGCTTCGCCGGTAGTGATGTCGTAAGTCACCACGGCATTGTCCTCCAACCGGGCGTAGGACCGGCCGTCCTGCAGGAAATTGAAGCCGCTTACTCCTTCCGGACTGAAGGTGTAGGTAGCCCAGATGTCTTCGAGCGTAATGGGTTTCTGCTGAGCGGGCAGTTGGACGGTTACGAGCAGCAGGAGGGCGAGTATAATTCGCATGAGGGGGATTTGGTTCGGGCTAAGGTAATTGGAAACGGTGCGTGTTCGTGCCTGGTTTAGGGGGGGGCGACCCACTCAGACCATCCGCATTGCCTCAGGATCCCATTCCACTATCCGCCGGTCGAAGTAGCTAACGTTGGCCGCCAGCGAAGGGGCGGCCGCCCGGAAGCCGAAGGCACCATCCTCTACTACCTTGCCCCCGTTGCGGATGGCCTCGAACCAGTTGCCGAAGTGGTGTACGTGGTCGGAATAGCCTTCCGGGACGCGGTAGGTCCACTCGTCGGGGCCGACCACCTCGGGCGGGGCGGGCGGGTACGTTTCCCGGTACCACCGCTCGAATTCGGTACGGCCGGCCTCGGAGAAGGTGCCAAAGGAGTCCCAGCCCCCATAGCCTGGCGCAGCCGGCAGCGGCTGCCGGCGCAGGGTGATGGACCCACCAGTGACGTCCAAACTTCCCTCCGTTCCCACAAAGCGGATGCGGGAATCTCCTCCGCCCCCCGCTACGAAGTTGACCCGCAGTTGCATATTGAAGGCGGGATGGCCCTCCTGCTGGCCGTAATCGCAGGAAGCGATGAAGACGTCCGGTACGTTCCGGCCGTCGTCCCAGTAGCGCAGGCCGCCGGTGGAGAAGATGCGCTCCGGACCGGTGGAGTCCAGTATCCGGTGCGCTCCGGAGAACAGGTGCACGAACAGGTCGCCCGCCACGCCCGTCCCGTACTCCCGGTAGTTGCGCCAGCGGAAGAAGCGTTTCGCGTCAAAGGGCAACTGCTGGGTATCCTTCAGAAAGGTCTCCCAGTCGACCGTCTCAGGCGACGCATCGCGCGGGATGGAATACTGCCAGGCGCCGAGGGCATCGAAGCGGTCGGTGAAGGTCTCGACCAGTATCAGTTGCCCCAACTCGCCGCGGCGGTAGATCTCCCGCGCCTGCTCGGTGAGGATGGAACTCACCCGCTGGCTGCCGACCATGAGCACGCCGTCGTTGCGGCGCTCGGCGTCCAGCACGGGGTGGCCCTCGTCGAGCTGCTGTACGATCGGCTTTTCGCAGTAGACGTGCTTACCCGCGTCGAGGGCCGCGATGGTGATGGTATCGTGCCAGTGGTCGGGAGTGGCTACGATGACGGCATCGACATCCCCCCGCGCCAGTACCTCCCGGTAGTCACCGGTCAGGAAGAGGCTGTCACCGAACTTCTCCCGCGCCCGCTGCCGCCGGCCGTCGTAGAGATCACAGCCCGCTACCAGCTGGATGCCGTCGTTCTGCAGGGCCGCGTCGATGTCGTTGAAGCCCTGGATGCCCAACCCGATGCAGGCCAGGTTAATCCGGTCGTTAGGCCCGCGCCGCCGCCCGGGGTGGGGAAGGGTAGTGGCCAGCAATTCCCCGCCCAGTAGGGGCACGGTAATCAGGGCACCGGTGAATCGGCGGAGAAAGCGGCGGCGGGAAGCATCAGACATGCGGGGAACTGGGTTGGATGATGGGGGCGGAAGGTACTGAGTTGTAGTCGGATCCCGATCCACCTACCGCGACCGGAGGTCACGATCCACCCACCGCGACCGGAGGATCACGATCCGTGGTATCCGACACGTCCCGAAACAGCAGATCGTAATCTGAATTAAGGTAAGTATGCGGCCACTCTTCCCAACGGTTGACCAATCCAGCCGCCACTGGATTGTTTAGGATATACCACATCACGGTACTAAATTTTCCCGGTCGTACATCCCGGTCGAAATAGCCGGCCTCCCAGAAGGATTTTCCAGAAGTTCCCAGTACCCGGTTGCACGAACGAGCCGTGTGATTCTTGTGCGCCTTCATAATCGAACCCGGCTCCACATCTGTCCCGTCACGGCTGCTGGCCAGGACGTGCACGTGATTGCTCATTACGCAGGCGGCGTATACACGGATGTTTCTTTGCTCCACCAACCACCGCCAGGATTCAATCACGATACGGGCCGTCCGAGAGTCGGAAAGGTGGTAAGGGCCATTCGATTTTTGGTGAAGGGCGGTCTCAAGTAACTGCTGATAGATGGCCTTTTTGGCATCCGCTAGGTCGGTCCGACGCAGGAGCGCTTTACTCTGGTCATCATAATCCGTATCGATCTGTTTGAGTACTGAAATGGGAACCCTGCCCTTAAGTCGGTAGATGATGTGCATAGGAATGTGGCGAAACGGGCGGTGGGGAAGCTTGCCGACGATGTGCATAGTTGGGAGCAGGTAAGTTAAAAGCAGTATTCAAATATAAACGAATTGTTTTAATATAAAAGAGGGGTTAGTTATTTCGTGATGATCCGGGGTTGGATCCCGACCTGCCATTTTTGAGCCGCGACCAGAGGTCACGATCCGATCCGGGAGGTCGGGATCCATCCACCGAGTCACTATCTTCCCCCCAACTTTAAGTGAACAACACGAGTATGAAAAACCAGATTACCTTGCTGCTGCTTCTATGCCTCGGCACCTGCGTCCGCGCCCAGACCTCTGAGGCTTACCAGCGGCTTGCCAAGATCGCGGAGATCGACCAGAAGGTCATGGTCCCCATGCGCGATGGCAAGCGCCTCGCTACCGACGTCTACCGCCCCAGAAACGTAGCCAAGGCCCCCGTCATCTTTGTCCGCACGCCCTACCAGTTCAACGGCTGGGTCGACGGCGAGGAGCAGGAAGGCAACTTCGAGCGCGCCTACGAGGCCGTCAGCCGCGGCTACGCCTACGTGATGCAGAACGAGCGCGGCCGCTACTTTAGCGAGGGCGACTGGGACATCCTCGGCGTACCCCTCACCGACGGCTATGACGCCATCGAGTGGATGAGCACCCA
>JBGTHX010000489.1:0-8037 GCA_041746055.1 Lewinella sp.
AGCAGCGACGCCAAGGCGCCGATCATGATGTTCCTGGTGGCCTGGGACGAGATGACCGCGCGGGGCGAACGGCCCGGCTACAACGTGAAATTCATCGTGGACCCGATGGAGGAAGCGAGTAGTCCGGACCTGCCCGGTGCCGTAGAGACCCACCGGGAGGCACTGGCCGCCGATCACCTCGTCATCCTCGACGGACCGGTACACGCCGTCAACAAACCCACCCTGGTGGGCGGCGCCCGCGGCATCGCTACCGCCCGGCTGACGGTCTACGGTCCAAAACTCCCGCAGCACAGCGGCCACTACGGCAACTACGCCCCGAATCCGGCCCTGCGGCTGGCCCAGCTGCTGGGTAGCATGAAGGACCAGCGCGGGCGGGTAACCATCCCCGGCTATTACGACGGTATCGACCTGGACGCGGCTACCCGGGAGATGCTGGCCGCCGCCCCCGACGACGCCCGCGAGATCCGCGGGCGGATCGGCTTCGCGGAACCCGACGCGGTGGGGGAGAACCTCCAAGAAGCCATCCAGTACCCCAGCCTCAACATCCGCGGTATGGCCGCCGGCTGGGTGGGCGACCAGGCCCGGACCATCGTGCCCGCCACGGCCGTGGCCGAGCTGGACCTCCGCCTCGTGAAGGAAAGCGACGGCGACCGGCTGCTCGGCCTGCTGCGGCAGCACGTGGAGAACCAGGGTTTCCACCTCATCCCCGCCGACCGCGAGCCCACTGACGCCGAACGCAAGGGCTACGACCGCCTGGCGAGCCTGGAAGGCCAAACGAGTTACGCCGCCTTCCGTACCGACCTCAACGGGCCTACCGGCACCTGGCTGCGGCGCGCGCTCACCGGTACCTTCGGCGAGGAGCCGGTGCTCATCCGCACCATGGGCGGCTCGGTGCCGATCTCCCCCTTCGTGAATATTCTGGACGTGCCGGCCGTAGTGCTGCCCCTCGTGAACCCGGACAACAACCAGCACAGTCCGAACGAAAATCTACGGCTCGGCAATTACTTTACGGGGGTGAGGAGCCTGTACGGGGTACTGACTACGCCGCTGTAGGTGCAGTCGCCGGAGTGTGGTAGCATTACGGGGTATCTTGGAGTAATTCAGTGTCGATCATTACATGGTATTTCCTAGGTCAGTGTACAGATTGTCAATGCGTCAGGAAAAGCCTGGCCCGGGAGGGCGGGGGCGCGGGTGCGGGAGCAACCTCCGGAAGGCCGGGTTGCTCGCCTGGATGCTGTTGGTGCTGCTGGTTAGCCTGGGGCAACGGGCCGGAGCCGCCGAGCCCTACCAACCGACCGTCGTCAATCCCCTCACCGAGGCCTGGCGCTGGCGGCACTTTCCGGAATTGGACGGTACGGGCATCCGGTGCATTGCGGAGACGGCGGACCGCCGCGTGTACGTCGGCAGTAGCGACGGGGTCGTGGCGTACGACGGCTACGATTGGACGCCGCTCCGTGGTCCGGGTAGTCCCGCGGGTTCTCCGGTCGAGCAGCTTCTGGTGGACCGGAACGGAGGGGTTTACGCCACCAACGAGGCGGGTATCTACCATTACGACGGGCGGGATTGGACCACGATTTTTTCCGCTCCGGCCAACCGGCCATTCAGTTTCTCCGCCCTGAAACAACTCAGTGACGGCAGTCTCGTGGCCTGTTCGCAGCGGGGCTTCCTGCTGCTCGACGAAGGACAGCCGGTGTTGTACACCTCCCCGGACCGCTGGGCTGCGTTCGGGTCCGAGCTGCCGGACGTAACCTACGTCGGCCTTCCGGCCGATGCACTGAGCGAAGGAGGAGGCTTTCATTCTACTTCCGACCTGCTGGAAGACTCGCGGGGGAACGTGTGGTTTGCCATCACCACGGAAATGGAAAGCGGCTCCCTGCTCCGCATCCCCCGGGAACGGTTGGGCCGTCCGTCACTGGGGAATTACGAGGTAATTCGTAGCAATGGCACCATCAGCCTGGGCGCCGACCAGCGGCTGCTGGAAGCCGCTGATGGCCGCATCTGGGTCATCAACAGCAGTTCGGATCGCGGCACCCTGATCTACGACCGGGGGCGGTGGGAAACTTTGTACATCAACCGGCTGTTCGGCGGCGACGAGTACATGACCGGCATCGTGCAATCCGATAACGGCATTATCTGGGTGTCCACGATCGCGAAGCTTTTTTCTTACGCTCCGGATGGCACCTGGGCGATGTATAAATCCCCCGGTTTCCCTATTCCAGCCAATCGGGTCCTGCTCCAGCAGAGCCAGAGCGACCAGCTGTGGCTCGCCGGCTACAAATCCAAGCTACTGCTGCTCGACTTCTCCCTCAGCCGCTGGCTGACGTACGCCGGCCTGAGTTACCAATTGTCCGATGGGGGAGCGGAAGACTGGTTCCTTGAGAATGACGGCCGGGCGGTGCACCGCCGGGGGAACGACTGGACCGCCTACGGCACCGCCGACGGACTGATGGACGCCCCGGTGCGGCTGCTGCGCACCTCACGCGGTCAACTCTGGGCGGCGGGCTCCCATGAAGGACGCGCGGCCACCGCCCTGTACCGCGACGGGCGCTGGGAACGCCATCTTCATCCTACGCTTTCCTGGGGCATTGACTACCGGGCGGTTTTCGAGGCGTCGGACGGAACGCTCTGGTTCGGCGGCAGCGTCGATGCCCGGAGCCAGGATGGATTTACCAGTGGCTTGCTGGAGCTACCCGATCCTACGGCGGACGAACTCCGGTGGGTACGCCATACCTACGGGGAAGACGGGCTGAACCAGGGCAACGTCTACGGCATCGGCGAGACCCCGGACGGACGCATCTGGATCGGCGGTAGCAATCTCCTCTTCTACGACGGGGACTCGTGGAAGGCGGTGGAAGACGAGCGGCTGCAGCAGTACGTGAACTGCCTGTACAGCACGGATGAAAAGCTGCTGGTCGGCTCCCGGTACTTCGGCGTGTTCGTGTACGACGGCCGGGAGTGGCGCAACTACACCTCTTCCGACGGGCTGCCCGGAAACACGATCATCAGTATCGATGCCCTGACGGACTCGACCTTCATCGTGGCTACCGAAAACGGCACGGCCGTTTTCGACGGTTCTTCCTGGACGCGCGACCTGTTTCCGGATGAGCTGAACCTTGACTTCGAGGGGGGTACGGTCACCCACAACGACAGCTACGTGTGGATCGACCACGTGCCGCGCAGCTGGAAGCGCCGGGCGCTCCACGGCAGTGCCGCAGACTTGGACCGGGATGCCTTCTACAGCACCCGCTACCAGCCCTCGGAAACGCCGCCGGAAACCTCCATCGCTTTTTACACCGAGCGGATTCCCTCCGACGGGAACGGCATTATTTCCTGGAAGGGCAAGGACTATTTTGGAAAAACGAGGGCCGATCACCTGGTTTATTCCTACCGGCTCGACGGAGGGGGCTGGCTACCGTATTCGCCGGTCGCGGAATACGCCTTCACCGGCCTAGGGGACGGACCGCACCGCCTGGAGGTCCGGGCGAGGGACCTTGATTTCAACGTGGATCCCACCCCCGCCACCGTTTCTTTTAAGGTGCTTCCCCCGATCTGGAAGCAGGGGTGGTTCATCGGGCTCATCCTGCTCTTCCTGATGATCTTTGGCTTCTATGAGTACCGGGTCCACGCGAAGAACGCCAAACTCGAGACCGTCAATATTTCCTTGCAGGACCGCAACGTGGAAGTCCGGGAGCAGCGCGATAAGCTGGAAGGAATGCTGATCCAACTGGAAAACCTGTCCAAGGCCAAGGTGGGATTCTTCACCAATATCTCCCACGAACTGCGGACCCCCCTGACGCTGATCCTCGGACCCATCGATCAGTTGGTGGAGGACCGGGAGCGGCTGCCTGCGTCGCGCCGCCAGCAACTGCAGGCAATCGTGCAGCGGAACGCCCGCCGCCTCCTACGCCTCATCGACCAGTTATTGGAGATCCGCCGGATCGAACAGAGTGCGCTGGAGATCAAGCTGAGTGATGTCCGGATGTCGGTGTACCTGGCGGGGATCACCGAATTATTCGAGGACCTTTCGGTGGAGCGTGATATCCTGCTGCAGTTCCACGACGAGAGCGGGGACGCCACCGTGTCCATTGACGCGGACAAGGTGGAGAAGATACTGGCCAACCTCCTGTCCAATGCCTTCCGGCACACGCCGCCCGGGGGAACCATCTCCGTCGGCCTGGCTACGGTGGTTGCGGAGCCGAACGCGCTTAGTCCTTACTACGACCGGTACTTCGAGATCTCGGTGGAAGATACCGGGAGTGGCATCAGTCCGGAAAAGATCGACCTGATCTTCGACAAGTACTACACCGCGCCGAGCGCGGCATCGACCGAAACAGGTAGCGGTATCGGACTGAGCTACATTAAGGATCTGGTTTACCTGATGCAGGGCGACATCCGCGTGAGCAGTACGCCGGGCAGCGGTTCCAGCTTTCGGGTTTACCTGCCCTACATAGTCAGCTACGTCGCCGCCCCGCCGCCGGTCTCTACAGATAGCCTGCAGATCTCCCGGCGGGAGGCCGCGGTGCTGATGAATACCTACCAGCAGTCGTCCGTCACTTCGCCGGAGCCGCCGGTCGCCGATCTTTCCCGCCAGCGCATTCTAGTGGTCGAGGACAATCCGGACATGCTCGAATTCCTGGCCCAGCTGCTTCAGAACACCTACAGCGTAGTGACCGCCGACAACGGGAGGGACGGATTGCGCCTGGCGCGGCAGCAGTCGTTTGATATGGTACTGAGTGACATCATGATGGGGGAGATGGACGGCATTACCCTCTGCGATAGACTCAAAAGTCACCTGGAGACCAGCCATATTCCGGTGATCCTGCTGACCGCGAAGGTGCTGGACGAGACCCGGGCATCCGGCTACGTACACGGCGCCGACGATTACATCACCAAGCCCTTCAATCCCGACCTCCTGCTGGTGCGGGTCCGCAATCTACTGGCGCAGCGGGAGCGGCTGCGGGAGAAGTTTAACCTGGATTTTCAGCTGACGCCGGAAACGGAGGAGTTCACTTCCCCGGACGAGGAGTTTCTGAATCGGCTGGCCACCCTCCTCCAGGAGAATGTCTCCGAATCCGACTTCAACGTGAAGGCCATGTGCGAGGCCATGCACCTCAGCCACATGCACTTCATCCGTAAGGTGAAGCAACTCACCGGAAAAAAACCTATCGATCTGTTGAAGTCCTACCGCATGAAGATGGCCCGGGACCTCCTGTCGCAGGATAGCCTGACCATAGCCGAGGTGGCCTACCGTGTCGGTTTCGACCTGCCCAATTCCTTCAGCCGGACCTTCAAGAAGGAGTTCGATATGACGCCCACCCAATTCGTGCGCAGCATTCGGCAGCAGGAGGATCAGCTTTAGTGTGTTAAGGACGCTTCCCACTTGGGGAATTCCCTTTCGATCACCTGCTCCGGCCAGGAGCCGTAAAAGCTATAACCGGTACGGCGCTCGTTCTCAATGTCCTGGAGCCGGAAGCGGATTATCTCGTCGCGGCCGGTGAAGATGGGCCGGAAGGTGTCTAGTTCGTAGAAGCGGGCCCACAGCGTGCTGCTGCTATCGGGGACAAGTACCCGGTCGCGGCCGCTCGACTGGGTGGGATCGGTGATCTCCTCGACGCGGTAGCCCTCGATGCGCACCGAATCCAAAAAATGGACGGCGGCGCGGACCGCCCGCCGCAACCGGTCGTCGGGGTCCTCGACGTCCATCAGGAACCGCACGATATCCGCGCTTTCCGCGCCGCTGAGGGAGGCCGGCTCAAACTTGCGGGCGGGGGCGGGTTGGAAGGTGTGGCGGTCGTGCTGGGCTCCCCAGACGGTCAGGCGGCCGGTGGGGTCGAGGTACTGGGTGTTCAGGAGGCAGGTGACGCCGCGCCGGACGGCGGCACCGGCCCGCGCACGGAAGTCCGGGTCGAGTGAATTGTAGGGTGTCTTCCCCCGGGCGGCATCGTAGAGCACGTTCAGGACGTCCGTCATGGCCTTGTCGTTGTAGGTGATGTGACCGTGGTAGCCGGAGGTATCGGGATACTGCTGCGGCCAGCCGCCGCCGGGGTACTGAGCACGCAACAGATACTCCATACCGGCCACGGCGGCCTCCCGGTACCCGTGGTTACCGGTATCGGCCGAGGCGCCCATCAGGTAGCGGATCTCGCGGGTGGTGGTGTGATCGTCAAGGGTAGCGTCATCTTCGGGTTTGTCAGCCAGCAGGATGGCCTTTTCTTCCGCGCTCAGTGGTTTGGTATAGTCCGTGGCATCGCCGTGGTACTGCGGCCAGCCGCCGTTGTCGCGCTGGTAGAGCAGCATACGCTCGGCCGTAGAATCGGTGGGCGGCGGCGGCGTGGTGGCTTGTCGGGCTACACACGAACAAAAGGACAGCAGTAAGAGAGGGAACAGGAGAAACTTCATGGCATGATACTTGGCGCTAGTGAATTTACCGTGGGCCGGGCGGTGAGTTGTCCCGCAAGCGCGGCATGTTATTTGATGCTTGCCCATTGTGAATTCCTGCATGAACGGCGGCCGGATAGCATCTTACTTTTGACGGATACCGGGCCTTCACCCTTCGAAATGTAGTGCTCCACCCAGTGAGCTGCTGCCGACCTTTGGTGAAGGGTCCGCATCAACGTAACCGATCATGCCCACTCATTTTCTCCCTTTCCTGTTTGCCCTGCTCACGCTAGTGGCCTGCGGGCCGGCGCCCGCCCCGGCCGCCGAGACATCCTCCAGCCCCGATCCCTGGTCCGGTATGACGGAGATCCTGGACCGCATTCAGGCCCCGGAGTTCCCAGACCGAACGTTCGACGTTACCGGATACGGCGCCCGGGCCGATGACGGCAGCGACGATCTGCCCGCGATCCGTGAGGCGGTTGCGGCCTGCCATGCGGCCGGCGGCGGGCGGGTAGTGATCCCCGCGGGGACCTTCGTATCAAACGGTCCGGTCCACCTGCTGAGTAACGTGAACTTCCACGTCTCCGAGGGGGCCACCCTCAAGTTCAGCACCCGCCCCGAGGATTACCTGCCGGCCGTGCACACGCGGTGGGAGGGCGTGGAGACCTACAACTATTCCGCGCTCATCTACGCCTACGAGCAGGAGAACATCGCCGTCACCGGTACCGGAACGCTCGACGGACAGGCCAGCAACGAGAACTGGTGGCCCTGGTCGGGCTCCGACCGCTACGGCTGGGAAGCGGGGATGCCCAGCCAGTCGGATCCCGAAAGCCGCCCCAAGCTCTACGCCTGGAACACCGACGGGCTACCACTCGAGGAGCGCCGCTTCGAACGGGTGAGTTACCTCCGGCCCAATTTCGTGCAGCCTTACCGCTGTAAGAACGTCCTCATCGACGGGGTAACCATCCGCAACTCCCCGATGTGGATCCTGCACCCCACGCTATGCGAGAACGTCACCATCCAGAACGTGCGGGTGATCAGCCACGGGCCCAACAGCGACGGCTGCGACCCGGAAAGTTGCCGCGACGTACTCATCAAAAATTGCTACTTCGATACCGGGGACGATTGCATAGCCCTTAAATCCGGACGGAACCAGGACGGTCGCAACAGTAAGCGGCCCATCGAGAATGTGGTGATTCAGGACTGTGAAATGAAGGACGGTCACGGCGGCGTGGTCATCGGCAGCGAGGTGAGCGGCGGCGCGCGCAACATCTACGCCGAGAACTGCCTCATGGACAGCCCGAACCTGGAACGGGCCATCCGCATCAAGACCAACAAGGTGCGCGGCGGGACCATCGAGAACTGCTACTTCCGCAACATCGAGGTGGGGGAAGTGCGCGAAGCTGTGGTCCGGATCAATATGCGCTACGCCATCTTTTCTGATACCTCCCAGGTCTTCATCCCTACGGTCCGCAATATCCACGTGGAGAACGTGACCTCCGAAAAGAGCCGGTATGGGCTGCTGCTGGAAGGCTACGATGCTGAGCACCCCATCCGGGAGGTCTACCTGACCGACTGCCGCTTCGACGGGGTGGCCGACGGCAACAAGATCGAGTTCACGACCGGACTCGAGTACCGGGATTTTTACCTCAATGGCGA
>JBGTHX010000490.1:0-5273 GCA_041746055.1 Lewinella sp.
ACGGCCTGCATGACCTGATCGAGGGTGATGCCGTAGACGCGCATCTTCTCCGGGTCTACGTCCACCTGGTATTCCTTCACGAAGCCGCCGATGCTGGCCACCTCGCTCACGCCGCCCGCCGCGCTAAGACCGTAGCGGACGTAAAAGTCCTGGGTAGACCGCAGTTCGTCCAGGTCCCAGCCACCCGCCGGTTCCCCCTCCGGCGTCCGGCCTTCCAGGGTGTACCAGTACACCTGTCCCAGGGCGGTGGCGTCCGGACCGAGGGCCGGCGCCACATTATCCGGCAGCAGGCCCTCGGGCAGGCTGTTCAGTTTTTCGAGAATGCGGCTGCGCGACCAGTAGAACTCGACGTCCTCCTCAAAGATCAGGTAGATGCTGGAGAAGCCGAACATCGAGGTGGACCGCACGCTGCGTACCCCCGGGATGCCCAGCAGGGCGGAGGTAAGGGGGTAGGTGACCTGGTTCTCTACATCCTGCGGCGACTGTCCGGCCCAGTCCGTAAACACGATCTGCTGGTTCTCCCCGATGTCAGGGATGGCATCCACCGCCACGGGGTCGCGGGGCAGCCCGGGCAGATTGAAGCGGAAGGGCGCGGTGGCCAGTCCCCAGCCTATGAAGCCGAGGAGCAGTAGCCAGACGACCAGCTTGTTCTCCAGGAAGAAACGGATTATTGCAGCTAACATTTACTTGAGCTTATCACAACGAGCATACCCCCTGCCGCAGGCGGCAGAGGGAAGAGGAGGCGATAAGCGGTGCTACAAGCGGAAGACCTGCCAGCGCACGAGGACGTCGATCAGCAGCGGAGGCGGTCGGTAGTTTTCAAAGCGGCTATTGCGGCGGGCGCGCAGGTGCAGGGCGTACTCCGGAAATGCCGGGACGGGCTGCAAGGGCTGTGCCCAGTGGAGCAGGGGCAGGGGGGCGAGTTGGCTGGCTTGGCGGTTGTCGTCCCACTTGACGAACTCGTGTTTGTCGTCGCAGCAGCCCTTCTTCCTGGCCAGGGTGTCGTGCATCGGGCAGGGGGGCGCCTCGAGCTCGGCCATCGCGCAGACCTGGCTTTCCCCGAAGAGGGTCAGCGACTTCAGCTCCCCCATGCAGAAATGGCGGTTCACCGTCACCCCGACGGAGCCGAAGAGCATGGTAAAGGCCAGGAAGAGGGGAAGAATACGGTACACGGTGCTGAGGTAACGTATTGGATACAGTTTAATTGAGTCTTTCGTTCAGCGGGGAGGTTTACTCACACCCTTTTAGCTCGCTAAAGAAACCATCCAGTTCCTTTTGGGCCGCCGACCAGCGCTCCCGGTCGATGCAGTAATTGCGGGTGTTGGCTTCGGGGGTGCCGGTGATGAGTCCGGTCTCCCGCAGCACCTGTAGGTGGCGCGAGAGGGTGGGCTGGGAGAGGTCGATCAGATCGGTCAGGTCCTGGCAGATGCAGCAATCAGCCTGGAGCAGGTGCTCGAGGATAGCGATACGGGCCGGGTGGCCGAGGGCCTTACAAAGGTGGGCCCGTCGGAGTTGACGGTCGGTGTAGGCATCGGTTTTGGTGACGCCCATGATTTAGCAGCAGCCGCTTCCCGGGGTGCAGGAGCCGGTGGATGGGGCGGTGAAGGCACTCAGGGAAATAGTTTTTTTGGCGGGGGGCACGCCGCATTGGTCTTTGGCCAGGCAATCGGTGAGCTTGGTGGTGAGGTGGAGGGCGCCGTCGCGGATGTCCAGCCCAAATTTCTGAATGGTGGTCTCGCCCTGGTACTCCACTTCGATGTCCAGGTCGCCCATGCCCAATTCACGTTCCCCGGTCTCGAGGATGGCGGTAAGCTTGTTAGGTGCCAGGCGGTGATCGTAATCGTTAGCGCTCCACAGCTGCAGACTGGCGACGCGTTCGCGCCGTTGGGTGCCCCCGCAGTCGATGAAGTTTTTGGTCACTTCGCCTACTTCGGTCACGTGGAAATGGCTGGGGACGAGCGTCCCGTCGGGCAGGGCGATCGTGAACCGGTCGCGGCCGGCGAGAAAGGATTTGAGTTGGGAGAGCTTCATGGGGGAGGGGTATGGGAGATGATCACCAGGAATCTTTTGCAATATAGCAATATTGCTCGACATAGAGCCTCGAGCTTACCGCGGGTGGCCTATGGCCGCGGATTTACGCACCTTATCCGCAGGATTGGGCATTCTGGTCAGGTATACTGATCCCTGCTCCTCCACGCAACCTCTGCGCCAAAGACTATCCCCGGTCGTACCCCAGCAACCGCAGCGCATTCAGCACCACCACCATAGTCGACCCTTCGTGGGCCACCACCGCTGGGCCGAGATTGGCGATTCCGAGCAGGGTAAGGGGGACCAGGATGGCTACCATGCCCAGACTGATCCAGAGATTCTGCCGGATGATCCGGCGGGCGGCGCGACTGAGTCCGATGGCGAAGGGTAGGTTATCGAGTCGGTCAGCCATCAGCGCCACGTCGGCGGTTTCCAGGGCGACGTCGGAGCCGGCGGCTCCCATCGCCACGCCCACGGTGCTGCTGGCCATGGCGGGGGCGTCGTTCACGCCGTCGCCGATCATGGCCACACGGCCTTCCTCCTGCCGAAGCCGTTTGATGGCCGCTACCTTATCCTCGGGCAGCAAACTGCCGAGTGGGTCGGTGATGCCAATCTCCTTTGCTACGGCATCGGCGACGCGCTGGTTGTCGCCGGTGAGCATGATCATGCGCTTGATACCGAGCTGGTATAGCGCGGCCAGGGTGGGCTTCGCGGAATCCCGTGCCACGTCCATGACCGAGATGACGCCCAGGTAGCGGTCGCCGCGGTGGACGATCATCGCGGTGTGGCCCGTGGTTTCCAGCTCACTCATTTGCCGGTCGATCGCGGCCGGTACCGGAGATCCGGTGACGTCCTCGGCCAAACGGCGGTTGCCGATGTGTATCGTTTTTCCCCTGTAATCGGCCCGGATGCCGCGGGCGGTCAGTGCCTCCAGCCCGGTGGCGGAAGTTTCCGGGGCACTGCCCAGCTCCTTCAGTCCGCCCTCGACGATAGCCGCGGCCAGGGGGTGATCGCTGAGTTCCTCTACGGCCACGGCCGTTGCCAGCAATTCCTTGCGGGTTACGCCCTCGGCGGGCAGGACGGTAGTCAGCCGCGGCTTGCCCTCGGTGAGGGTGCCGGTTTTGTCGAAGGCGATAGCAGAAAGTGCCCCGAGATCCTCCAGGGGGCGGCCCCCCTTCACCAGGACGCCCTTCTGCGCCGCCCGGGCAACCCCTGCCAGCACCGCGCTGGGGGTGGAAATAGCCAGCGCGCAGGGCGAGGCGGCCACCAGTACCGCCATGGCGCGGTAGAAGCTCTGTCCGAAGGTCTCGTCGAGCACGAGGAAGGCCAACAGCAGTACCCCCACCAGGATGAGGACGGCCGGCACATAGTAACGTTCGAATTTATTCGTGAGCTGCTGGGTGGGGCTCTTCTGGTCCTCGGCCTCCTGCACCAGGGTCACCAGTTTCGCCAGGGTACTGTCGCTGGCGGGTTTCAGGACCCGGACCTCAAGCACCGAATTGCCGTTGATCGTGCCGGCAAAGGTGCGGTGCTCGGCCGGTAGGTTGGCGAGGTCGTAGGTCTTGTCGGCCTCGGGCACGGCCACCTTCTCTACGGGGACGCTCTCACCCGTAATGGCCGACTGGTCTACGGCACTGTTGCCGCTGACGACCACTCCGTCGGCGGGGATCTTGGTGTTGGGCTTGACGACAACGATGTCGCCGACGTTAAGGACTTCCACGCCGACCTCGCGGGTCGAGCCGTCCGCTGCGCGCAGCAGCGCGGTGGCGGGCGCCAGATCCGCCAGGGCGGAAATGGACTTACGGGCCCTGGCCATGGCGAAATGTTCCAGGGCGTGGCCGAGGCTGAAGAGAAACAAGAGCAATCCGGCCTCCTCCCACTTCCCAAGGGCTGCGGCGCCCGCGGCGGCCACAATCATCAGGAAGTCGATCTCGAAGCGGCCGGACGTGACGCCCTCGTAGGCCTCGATGGTGGCATAATAGCCGCCGAAGAGGATGGCGGCCACGAACAGACCGATACCTACCGGTTCGGAAACATCGGTGAAGAGGGTCAGAAGCAGTCCGACCGTCCAGAAAATGCCGCTCCCGATGGCAAAATAGAGTTCGGTCCGTTCTCCGAGCAGTCCACCGTGATGGGCGTGATCGGGGGCATCAGTCGGGGCCGTGGAAACGGGTGGGGGAGGGGAAGAAGACATAGGGGTGGGTATAAATAGCGACTCTTACAACGGCCTGACCGGCCTGTTGATCGCTGCCGCTAAATGCTTTTACGGCATTCCAGTACGCCCTTGCCGTACTCAGTGAAGTATTTGTGCCCCGACAAAAAGGCGGCATTCTGCTGGTTCCAATCTTCGTCACTGACCTCAATACCGAGTTCGCGGCGCCATTCCTCCCGCAGCATTTCCTGGTAGTGATCGTAGGTATTGAAGGAGAGATGGTAGAGGTCGGCGTCGCACATCACCGCCTCGATCTTCGTCTCGGGGCGCTGGGGCATCGTGGTGACCTCAATACATCGGAGCACTGCCTTGATGCGGTCTTCCGGATAATTTTCCTGCTCGAGCCAGTCGTGGGCGATCTCCATGCTTACGATCTCGTGGCCGGTGTAGGTTTTGACGTGGCCGGTGTCGTGAAACCAGGCGGCCAGCATGACGATCTCGAGCTGTTCCTCGTCCAGCCCTTCCTCCTTACCGATCTTCAGGGCACCCTGCATCACGTTGATGGTGTGGTGAAGATTGTGGAAGACGCGGTCCTTCGGCAGTTGATGAATGAGCAGTTGGGTGACGTAGCGGCCGGCGCGGTATAAAATGGTCTTGCGATGTGGATCCATGGGGGCAAGGCTACGGGTTGAGGCGCGCCCGGGGTGGGACGGCGGCGGCGAATAAATGTACCACACAAATAGCAATGGGTGGAATTTCCTGTTTTTCACGCCCGTACAGACCAGGTCGGGGAACCAATGTTGACCGACGGCTCCCACGTTTGAAAATTCCTTCTTACTTTTGCGGCTCAATTGTAACCCCCCTCCCTTACAAAGAAGCTCAGACAAATGGCCAACATCGGTAAAGTCAAGCAGGTAATCGGACCCGTCGTCGACGTTTCCTTCGCCACCGAAGGCGCCACGCTGCCCGCCATCCTCAACGCCCTCGAAATTACCCGCCAGAACGGGGAGACGCTGGTACTGGAAGTCCAGCAGCACCTGGGAGAGGATGCGGTGCGCACCATCGCCATGGATGCTACTGCCGGACTGACCCG
>JBGTHX010000491.1:0-11061 GCA_041746055.1 Lewinella sp.
CGAGAACCGCCTCTTCGTGGCGGGCCACCAGAAGGGTTCCCTGGTATTTTACAATACCTTCCACTACGATAATTCGCAGGATGCGGTGTACTACCTGCTGCTGGCTTACGAGCAGTGCGGCTTCGGGCCCGACCGGGTGCCCCTGTACCTCAGCGGCGACGTGACCGAGAGCGGGGAACTTTACAACCACTTTTACCGCTACGTAGAGGATATCCGCTTCAGTGCCTATCCGACCCCGCCCGCCGCGCCGCCCGAACTGGCCGGTCTGCCGGGCCACCTCTACTTCGATCTCCTTTGTCTGGGCTAACCCATACCAACGATGCGCATCATTTCGGGAAAATTCAAGGGCCGGCGCTTTAGTCCGCCCGCCGATAACTGGCCCACCCGCCCAACGACCGACTACGCCAAGGAGGGGCTCTTCAACCTGCTCAACAACCGCTTGTACTTTGAGGACCAGCGGGTCCTGGACCTGTTTGGGGGTACGGGAAGTCACGATTACGAATGGATCAGCCGCGGTTGCTGCGACGTCACCTACGTGGATAAACACCCTCCGGCGGTGGCCTTCGTAAAGCAGACGGTGGCTACCCTTGGGGTAGAGGAATGCATCCAGGTGTTCCGGATGGACGTGTTCCAGTTCATGGCCCGCCCGGTGAGCGATCCGTATACCTACATCTTCGCCGGCCCGCCCTATCCGCTGCCGAATATTCCGGAACTGCCGGATCTGGTCTTCAACGCCGGCCTGATCGCCCCGGGCGGACTGTTCGTGCTCGAGCACAATCCGCACCACGACTTCAGCGGCGACGAGCGGTGTACGGAAGTGCGCAAGTACGGGAAAACGATCTTCAGTTTCTTCCAGACCGGGGAAGAAGGGGGGGAAGCGCCCGACGCGGACGCAGAATGACGACCGGGTCGATAATTTAGCGGGCACCCGGGCGGTTAAAGGGGAAATCGACACTATGTTACGACTGATCCTGGCGCTGGCCCTGCTGCCGATGCTGCTCCCGGCGCAAGTTCTCGAGCGGAGCTTCGGCCTCGAACTCACCCCCCACTACGGTGACCGGCGGGTGGCGGCGGCCAATAACGTAGCCTTCGGCCGCCTGGAGCGGATCGACAGCCTGGAGAGTGGCCGGGCCGGCTTTGGCCTCGGCCTTACCTACGAATCGCGGGTCGAACGCATCGGCTATACCACCGGCATCCGGTACCTGCAGGTGGGCTACCAGACCCTCGAGCAGGGAGTGGTGGGTGGATCGGGCACCTATTCGGACTGGATCACGGGCCATTACCTGTCGCTGCCCTTCGAGCTTAATTTCTACCAGGATGTCAGCGAAAAGGATCGTGCGCTCTTTATGCTCGGTCTGAGCGGGCAGTACCACCTGGGCACGCGGACCCAGCGCACCTCCTTTGCCGGCGGGAGCGAAACGGGTACGGAGACCCTCCCGGACGACGGCATCGACTACCGGCCGCTGGTGGTTTCCTTCATTACGGGCCTCGGATACGACCGGAAACTGAGCGATTACTGGGCGATCCGCTTCCAGCCCACCTTCCAGTTCTTCCTAAAGGGGAACCTGCGGCCCAATTCGGATACCATCGCCAACCGTAACTACTACCAGGTCGGGCTGCGGGTGGTCGTGCGCAGATTGTTCATCTGAGCGGCGAACGCGGGATTTGGATAGTGCGTTAGGGGGGATATGGCATTCTACGGACACGTTATCAAGGCTCTGATTCAGACCAAGCATTCTCTTCTCCCCCACGAACCTTCCGACCCCGCCGCCGCCCAGGAAAAGCAGCTCCGCGATCTGCTGAGTACCGCGAAGGGAACGGCCTTCGGGAAGTACTACAACTTCGCCCGCCTCCTCGAAGCGGAAGACATCCGGACGGCCTACCGCCAGGAGGTACCCGTATTCGACTACCACGAGATGAACGAGGAGTGGTGGAAGAAGCAGCGGCACGACCCTGACATCACCTGGCCGGGGCGTCCCGCGTTCTTCGCGCTGAGCAGTGGCACGACGGGGAAAAAGAGCAAGCGCATCCCCGTCACCCAGGAGATGCTCGAATGCACCCAGCGCGTAGGCCGCGCCCAGGCGGAGTGCCTCGCCAATTTCAACTTCGACGCGGACATCTACGAGAAGGACATCCTCATGCTGACCAGCTCCGCGGACCTCGAGGAACGCGACGGCTGGAAGGAAGGCGAGATAAGCGGCATCAACGTCAGTAACATGCCGGAATTCATGGAGGGCTTCTACAAGCCAGGCCTGGAGATCGCCAAGATACCGGACTGGGATGAGCGGGTGCAGCGCATCGCCGAGGAAGCTCCGAAGTGGGACGTGGGCGCACTGGCCGGCATTCCCTCGTGGATGGTGATGATGCTGCGTAAGGTGATCGAGCACAACAAGCTGAAGAATATCCACGAGATCTGGCCCAATCTGTCGATCTACACCACTGGCGGAGTGGCCTTTGAGCCCTACCGGCAGACGTTCGAGGCCCTGCTCGACCACCCGATCGTAATTATGGACACCTACCTGGCGAGTGAGGGCTTCTTTGCCTTCAACGCCCGTCCGGAAACGATGTCCATGGAACTGGCGCTCGACCACGGCATGTACTTCGAATTTATTCCCCACGACGAGCGCGGCTTTGACGAGACCGGGGCGCTGATCAAGAAACCGGAAGTGATCGATTTCCGTGATGTGAAAGAGGGGGTCGACTACGCCCTCATCGTATCGACACCCGCTGGCGCCTGGCGCTACATGATCGGCGATACCGTCAAGTTTACCGACCTGGAGCGCATGGAGATGGTCATCTCCGGACGTACGAAGTACTTCCTCAACGTGGTAGGTAGTCAGCTGTCGGAGGAGAAACTCAACAAGGCCATTGCCCACCTGAATAAGGAGACGGGTGCCACGGTGAAGGAATTCACGGTCGGTGCCCTAAAGCGGGAGGATGGAGAGTACATCCACCAGTGGGTACTCGGCCTGGAAGACGGAGACCTGGATCCTGAGCGTGCCAAGGAGGTACTCGACACCCATCTTAAGGAAGTAAACAAGAACTACAAGGTGGCCCGGCAGAAGGCCCTGAAGGACCTCCGGATAAAGGTCGAACCAGCCGACCGGCTCTACGCCTTCCTGGAGCAGACCAAGAAGAAGGGCGGCCAGATCAAATTCCCGAAGGTGATGCCGGAGGAGAAACTGGTAGAGCTGCTGGACTTTCTGGAAGCATAACCCCCCCCCGTCGGCCGAAAATCGGTCGGACGGCCCCCGCCGTCCGACGGCTAGCCCGTCCGACGGGGTTAGGCGAGCAGGCCAAAAAGTCGCCATACGATCAAGTGCCTGCAGGGGATGCCGGAGAAGCAAGTCTGCAAGTTGCCAACCTTCCGGGCTGAGTACCCCCCCCGTCGGCTGAAAATCGGTCGGACCGCCCCCCGCCGTCCGACGGCTAGGCCGTCCGACGGGGTCACTGCCGATCAGAACATGCCGAGTACGAGATACAGGGCCGCCGCGATGCCGCCGGCCAATCCGGCATAGGGAAGCTGTGTCTTAACGTGGTCGATGTGGTCGGTTGCGGAGGCCAGGCTGGACAGGATGGTGGTATCGGAAATCGGGGAGCAGTGATCGCCGAATACGCCGCCGCCCAGTACGGCTGAGATAGCCATGAGCACGTTGGCGTCCATCTCGCGGGCCATGGGTACCGCAATGGGGATCATGATGGCGAAGGTGCCCCAGCTCGTGCCGGTACTGAAGGCAATAAAGCAGGTCACGATAAAGACGAGGAAGGGCACCAGGCCGGGCGAAAGCCATCCCCGCGCCAGCTCGGAGACGTAGATGCCGGTTTCCAGCTTTTTGCAGAGGGCCCCGATGCCGAAGGCCAGCAACATGAGCAGGGCCAGTGGAATTAGCCCGGCGATACCTTTCAAAACGAGCTCCACGGATTCCCGGATGCCGAAGATCCCCTGTGCCTTGTAAATGGCCATTGATACCAGGATAGATATGGTCACCGCGGTGAGCACGGCGGTGGAGCCACTCCCGCTCCCGATCGATTGGAAGACCATAGCACCCGCGCCCGCGCCCTCCCCCAAAATTTCGCGTGCATCCGCCCACCCGGTGTAGGCCAGCATGAAGGGCATGCACACGACCATGACCACGATAGGCACGACCATGTTGAAGGCCCTAGGGGTGACGCCCTCCTTGGCCTCGATGTCGGTGAGGGAGGTGTCGACCACTGGCTGGGCTTTGTCGTTCAGGGTCTTGCCGGAACGGGCCCGCTGCTCGGCCTTCTTCATGGGGCCCCACTCGATGCCGGTGACCACCACGACCGGTACCAGGAGGATGGCGGCGAAGGCGTAGAAGTTATAGCCCAGGGCCCGGAGCATGGTCCCGAAGGGATTGGCAAAGCCCTCCGCGGCGAGCAACGTCATGATGAACGCACCCCAGCCGTTGAAGGGGATAAGGATGGAACTGGGCGCGGAGCTGGAGTCGGCGATGTAAGCCAGCTTTTCACGGCTGAGGCCTAGCTTGTCGAAGATAGGGCGATAGAGGGTGCCGACCGTGAGCACGCTGATGCTGGATTCCACGAACACGAGTACCCCGGTCAACCAGGCCAGCAGCTGGACTACGGTACGGCTCGAGCCGTCCTTGCGGGCCTCGTACTTTTGCAGCCGCCGGTCGATGGCCTCGATGAATCCGTTGACGCCGCCGCTGCGCTGCATGAATACGATGAGCGCCCCGACCAGGGCACAGAACATGATGGTGCGGGTATTGCCGGCGTCGGCGAAAACGTCCACCAGCCCCTGCAGCGTATCCAGGAAGCCGATCCAGGGGTTTCCGCCGGCCAGGATTACGTACCCCAGGAAAATGCCCACGATCAGTGAAATGAATACCTGTCGGGTGAGAATGGCCAGAATAATGGCGATGACGGGGGGGAGAAGGGTAAGAAAACCGAGTTGTTCGGACATGGACGCGGGCTTGGAGAGAGTGCCGGCAGGACCGGACAAAGGCTGGCAAACCTAAACATAAGGACGCCAATTCACGGTTAGGTGGGTAGACCAAAGTTATTGCATAATGGCTACGACCATAAAGACCATCGACCACAATCTCATCCAGGCCTTCGCCAGCTCCCGCAACGGACTGCCCGCCATGGTAGATCAAAACGCGGACGGCTACAACAGCCAGCCCCTGCGGATCCACTTCGACAAGGTCGACAATGATGATAGCTTCGACATTAACCCCGTCAGCTGGAAGGTATTCTTTACCGAGATGCAAAACCGGGAACTCGCACTCGCCTATGAGGAAGACGGCGACGATCCCTACTACTATGAATTCGTACCCGCCAACGCCTAACCCGACATGTCAGTAATCCTAATTGGCGGCGGCAGCGGCTTTGTCGGCATGCACCTCTCGCGGCGGCTGCGCTCGGAGGGCCACGAAGTACGTCACCTGAGCCGCACGGCCGATCCGGGTGCCGACTTTCCTACCTACGTGTGGGACGTCAAGGCCGGCACGATCGACGACGCCGCCTTCCATGCGGTCGATTTCGTGATCAACCTGGCCGGGGCCGGCATCGCCGACGAACGCTGGAGTGAGGAACGGAAGCATGTCATCATCCAGAGCCGGACGGGATCCACGCGATTGCTGGCCATAACTCTCTCCCGGCTGGGCCTCACGCCGAAGCTCTATCTCTCCGCCAGCGCCATCGGGTACTACGGAAACCGGGGCGAGCATTGGCTCACTGAGGAGGCGGGTCCCGGCGAAGGATTCCTGAGCAAAAGCTGCGTGCTGTGGGAGGAATCGGTGGAGGAGGTGAGCCGACTCGGTATTCCCACCTTCATCAACCGTACCGGCATTGTCCTGCACCCCGACGAGGGGGCCCTGCAGAAGATGCTGATCCCGCTGAACGTATGGACCTCCACCTACTTCGGAGACGGGCGACAGTACTACAGCTGGATCCATATCGAAGATCTGGTTGGCATTTATGCCTACGCCGTAAATCATACGCTGACGGGCGTATATAACGGTTGCGCCCCGAATCCCGTACGCAACAAGGCCTTCGCGGAATCCCTCGGGCCGGCCCTGCACAAGCAGGCCATCGTACTGCCCGCCCCGGAGGCGGCCCTCAAACTGGCGCTCGGAGAGATGCGGCATACGGTAATGGACAGCGCCCGCTGCTCCGCCGCGAAGATCGAAGCCGCGGGCTACCGCTTCTCGTATCCCGAACTGAGTCAGGCCCTGGAACAACTCCTGGGGTGATCCTGACCTACGATGGCACGTTTCCCGGCCTGCTCTCGGCGGTGTTCGAGGTCTTCCGGCTGAAAGGTGACGCGGTGGACATTATCCCAGAAGACCGTTACCAGCAGCAACTCTTCTCCGCCGCCCTGCCCGTGGATACCGACCGGACCCGTTCGGCGCGGGTAGCGAAGGGACTCCGGGAGCGCAGCGGAAATACGAAGATCGTCGAGTTGCTGTACCACGCCTTTCTGACGGAACAGCCGGAGGTGGAACGGCTCATCCTGTACCTGATCCGGCGGCAGATGGAGGTGCATGGCCTGGATGTGAGCCAGGATGCCGGCGACGACCGCATCCGGCAGTTGCTGCGCCTGAAGCAGCAAATGGGCCGGGAGGTTCACCGGATGCACGCCTTTGTCCGCTTTCAGCAGACCCCGGACGGGCTGTACGCCGCCCTCGTAAACCCTGACTTTAACTGCCTACCGCTCATCGGTGACCACTTCGCCGCTCGGTACCCCGCCATGGAGTGGCTCATTTACGATACCCGGCGCCACTACGGCCTGCACTGGAACAGTGAAAGCAAGAAGGCGGAATTCATCACGTTGGATGCGGAGCGGGACGGTCAGCTACGCAGCCTCTCCGCGGAAATGCTCGATCGGGCCGAAACGGACTACCAGGAACTGTGGCAGACCTACTTCCGGGCCGTAGATATTCCGGAACGGCAGAATCTGAAGCTCCACTTGCAGCACGTCCCTAAGCGCTACTGGAAATACCTCACCGAAAAGACAGGATCATGAACCGGTCGCAGCCGCTGTGCCCGGTGCAGCCCATGGGAGCGTCCAGCGAGTGGAATCCGTATTTCTCGTAGACCTTGCCAGCCACTTCCATTGCCCCGACCGTTTCCAGATACATTTTCTCGTAGCCCTCCGCGCGGGCCTCGGCCAGGCAGCGGTTCAGCAGTTGCCGTCCGCCGCCGCGCCCCCGGACCGCGGGGAGGAGATACATCTTGCGCAGCTCACAGACGGTGCCGTCTGCCCCGGCTAGGGGAGCGTAACCGCCTACGCCTACAAGAGTGCCGTCCGACTCCGCGAGGACGAAGAAGCCGGACCGGGGTGTGGAGTAAGCCGCGTGCATATTCTCCAGTTCGGGATCATTGATCGAGTAACCCTCGCCGACGCAGTTGAATTCGGGCATCACCGTGCGGATGATGCGGGCGACCGCCGGATTGTCACCGGGGAGGATGGGGCGCAGGCTGAGCATTAGTACGCTTCGTCGAGTTGATAAATGCCGGGTAGGTGGCGACCGAGCCCATTGTAGTCGAGGCCGTAGCCGACCACGAATTTGGAGGGAATAGTAAATCCGATGAGGTCGATGGGCACGTCCACCCGCTGGGCTTCCGGCTTGTGGAGCAGGGTGACCAGGGTGACCGAGCGCGGCGACAACTCGTGCAGCATCGGCAGGAAGGCCTGCATGGTGAGGCCGCTATCGACGATGTCCTCGACCAGCACCACGTCCTTGTCCCGGATCAATTGGGGCTCCGGGGCGACGAGGAGTTTGACGGTCCCCTCCGATTCGGTCCCGGAATAGCTGCTGGTGCGGACGAAGCAGACTTCCCCGCCCAGTCCGCTGGCGCGCACCAGGTCCGCCGCAAAGACGAAGGCCCCCTTGAGCATCACCACAAAGCAGGGATCGCCCCCCGCCAGCCGGGCGCGAAGGTCTTCCCCGAGGGCCTCCACGCGCTCCTGAACGGCCTCCCGGGTGAGGAAAGTCCTAAAATGGAGGTGATGAAGCCGTATTCGTTCGGGGGGCGGGACGGGCATAATTTAGCTTGTTTTTACGATGGGAAAATAGAGCGGCGGCGGCGGGAATGAAAAATCGGCTGGCAAAGGGCCATATTCAAAGGATCGCTATTCAAAACATAATTAGGATTGAAACTGGCCAGCGGCATAATATTTCAGGAATCGTGGCATGACCGCGAAAATGGCTGAAATTGGTATAATTTAAATTTTGATAAGTCTCAAAAAGCGGAGTAAAATTGGGGTGATCAGGTGACACGCAAAACGAAAGTTTTACGATTGCGAAGCTCACCGAAATTTGGAAGTCGTAAGAAATATGCGGATCGGATATGAGATTGAGGTCTATCCGCCCGTATATTTGAAGCAACGCAAGGCCAAACGGCCTTTTACGTGACTAAGATTAATTTGGTTTTATTTGGTTAGGGCTGAGGTGGTGCTGTGGTGGCACTGCCTCTTTTTTTTACCAGCTGACCCGGATGTCCGCATCGAGATCCTTGCCGAACCGATTGATCTGTTCGGTGCGGATGTGGTAGCCCTTCTTGGGATCATAGGACAGGTGGTGATCCCCCTTCGAAAGCACGGTACCCGTCTTGCGGAAAATTTCGATGTGGACTGGCAGGCTGTCGCGGGTGACGACCGTCAGGCGGCGGGTCTGCATGGTGCTGTCGGTAGCCGTGTATACGCGCGTCAGCTCTCCGCCCTGTTCCGTGCGCTCGATGGCGTACTTATCGCGATAGGCCGGCTTATTGATGTCCGCCTCACGGAATACGCGTAGGTCCTTGGTGAAATTGAGGCCGGGCATTTTCTTGGTCTCGGTGGAACCGTTCAGGTAAATGGTCTTCGTCACCGTGGTGCCGGCCTGACGGAGGCTGTCGGCCTGCCGGTCTACGTAACCGGCCAGGTCGAAGAAGGGCTCATCCGCGAGTTCCTGTTGCAGCTCTTCGGCGTAACAGCCGGTCAGGAATAAGTTTAGCAGGAGCAGTCGAAACATGACGGGACGTGATTTGGGGCATATAACGCCTCACCCGGCAAATAGTCAATCGGACGAGCCGGGCAGCGCGAAGGCCACGTAACGGTCGCCGGACTGCGTCCCGAGCTTTCCGCCGCCGCAGGCGACTACCAGGTATTCCCGGTTTCCAACGGCATACACGGAGGGTGTGGCATAACCGGCAGCCGGTAATTCCGCCTCCCACAGGAGGTGCCCGTCCCGGGCCCGGAAGCCGCGGATCTTTTCGTCCAGCGTCGCGGCGATGAAGACTACTCCTCCGGCGGTGGCCACCGGTCCGCCGTAATTTTCGCTGCCGGTGTTCCAGATGCCGCGCGCCACCAGATCGGGGTATTCCCCCAGGGGCACCTGCCAACGGATGGTGCCCGCGTCAAGGTCCAGGGCCGTGAGGGTTCCCCAGGGCGGCGTAGTGATGGGGTGGCCGTCGCTGGTCCTCAGGCGCCGGTAGCCGTCCATGATGTAGGGGTAGGGCCAGCTGCCCTCGCCGCTGGCTTCCGTTTTGTCGCTTGCCCCGGTATCGGCGGCCAGGTCCTCCGCGGGCGTGTTATTATCCAGGGTGAGAAGCCACTCGGCTACGGCAGTGACCTGTTCGGGGTCGAGCCAGGTCACTGCGGGCATGGCTCCCTTACCTCGGTGTACCGTGGTGCGGATACCCTCCAGGTCGATCCGCCCGGCGAGGCCCAGCAGCGACGGGCTCTGAAAGACCCCGCCGCCCTGAAGATCGGCGCCGTGGCAGGCCTGGCAGGCCAGGCCATAGACGTAGCGCCCGGGATTGTCTCCGGCCATCCCGTCGACGGGATTCATCTTCAGCATCCAGGGCATCTCATTGGCATTGACGAACAGGAGGCGGGCGTCGGGCGACCATGCGGCCCCGCCCCATTCCGCCCCGCCGTCGAAGCCGGGGAACAGCACCGTGCCCTCCTCGCTCGGTGGCAGAAAGGGACCGCCGTAGCGGCTTTGCCGCAGCAGTTCCTTAGCCTCCCGGTTCATGGTGGAGTCAAAGGGGTAAAGGTCATCCGGCGTCAGTTCCTGCCGCGTAAAGGGCGGTGGTGCCGTGGGCATGGGCTGGGTCGGGCTGGTGTATTCGCCGTCCAGGTCGGAGGCGGGGTAGGGGCGCTCTTCTACCGGGAACAGCGGCTCGCCGGTATCGCGGTCCAGGAGGAAGAGGTAACCGCCCTTGGTGGTTTGGGCTACCGCGTCGGTGGGCTTGCCGTTGTGGTTCACAGTCAGCAGGATGGGCGTAGCGGGCAGGTCCCGGTCCCAGATGTCGTGGTGCACCGTCTGGTAGTGCCACACCTTCTCGCCGGTACGGGCGTCGAGGGCCAGCACGCAGTTGGCGTATAGGTTTTCTCCGGGCCGGTTGCCACCGTAGAAGTCATAGGAGGCCGAGCCGGTAGGTACATACACGTAGCCACGCCCCGCGTCGAGGCTCAGGCCCGCCCAGGAGTTGGCGCCGCCCGCGGTTCCGGGGGGGAGGGTGTGGAAGGTCCAGACCAACTCACCCGTATGGATATTGAAGGCCCGGATGTTTCCCGGCGCGGCGCCGATGTCTTCGCTCACCCGTCCACCTATGATAATTAGGTCCTCAAAGATGATCCCCGGGCTGGTGGAGATGACGAACAGTTCCTGCGCGCCGTCCCCCAGGCCGGTATGCAGATCCACCCGGCCCCCGTCCCCGAATCCGGTGACCGGTCTACCGTCCGCTGCATCGATCGCGTACAGGTAAGGTCCCGCGGGATAGTAGATCCGGCGCCGGGTACCATCGGTCCAGTAGCTCAGTCCGCGGTTCGTCCCCATCCCGAATAGCTCCTTGCTGAATACGGCCGGGTCGAAGCTCCACCGCTCGGCGCCCGTCGCCGCATCTACGGCAAAGGCTTTCAGCTGGGGATTGGTGCCGTACAATATTCCATTCACGATCAGCGGGTTGCACTGGATCTGGCTGCGGCCGAGCGTATCCTGGTCTCCGGAGGCGTAGGACCACGCTACGGTCAGTTGCGCCACGTTACCGGTGTCGATCTGATCGAGGGCGCTGTACTGGGTGGTACCC
>JBGTHX010000492.1:0-1967 GCA_041746055.1 Lewinella sp.
TCGCCCAACAGCGCGCGGCGTTCGGCCGGCGTCGCGGTGACCTCCTCAATGCCCTCCCGCAGGTCGCCCAGGTCACGCGCCAGCCGTTCGGCCGGGAACGCCGACAGGCGGGCGGCGGCGACGGCCGGATGGTTGCGGTACAGTTCACCCCAGTGGCCGCGCCGGTTGCCGTCGGTATCCGCGAAGGCGAGGTGCCGGCTCAGGTCGGCTACGTAATTGACCCAGTCGGCGTCCTCCTTGTCGTCGATCAGGACGTAGCCCGGGGCCAGGCCGGCGGGCATACGTCCGCGCTGGTGGCTCCCGCGGACGGGCAGCGGCTGTGGATCGCGTAGCGGTGAGGGGGGCGGCGTCATGGCTTAGGGTCGTTGTATCTGGCTCCCTTCGTTGAGGTAAAAGGGGTAGACGAAGTTGAAGCGGCTGTTAGTGGCCCGCGGGCGGTACTCGACCTCCAGTCGGATGAGCCCGTTAGACAGCTCGCTGGTATCCAGCTCTAGTTTTAGGATATCGATACGCGCCTCGAAGCGGAGCAGGGCCGTGCGTACCCGGTCCAGGAACATGGTCTGGGTACCGGTATCCATGGCCTGGAAGAGGAGATCGTTCACCCCCGCGCCGTACTCCGGCAGCATCACCCGTTCCCCGGGCAGGGTGCCGAGCAGTACGCGCAGGCTTTCCTCGATGTCCTGTCTGCCCTGCGCCATCCGCACGCCCCCCTCCTCGCGGGAGAAGGTGGGGGGAAACGACCAGCCGGTACCGTAAAAGGGGTGTTCCATGGGGGTCAGTTGATGAGTACGGTCAGGGCGCCGGTTACGATGCTGCCCCCGTGGGCGGTGGTGTCGCCTAGTCGGGCGGCAGGTCTTCCCTCGATCAGCACGCTGGTCGATCCCCCCAAGATGACATCGGGGGGGCCGACGCAACTACAGGTATCTCCCGTCATGGCGGCGGGGAGGCCGGCGATCAGCACGGTACCCGCCCCAGGGCCGGTGACCGGACCGCCGCCGTGGGGGCTGGGGGAGGTCAGCGGGCAAGCGTGCATATCGGAGATTCTGGCGGCGGGGCTCATGGGGTGGGGGTTTAGTTGAGTTGAATGAGGCTTCCTTTGATCGTCGTTACTCCGGAGCTGGACAATTTCACCGACGTGCTGCCGGAGGCATGGAAGGTGCCGACGCTGCTGAGGTCGCAGTTGCCGTCCGCCGAAGCGCCGAGATCGCCGTTGGCCGTGAGGGTGAGGTTTCCGCTCGAGCTGATGGTTATGCCGTCGCTGTTCAGCTCAATGCGGTTGCCGTTGGAATCGGCGAGTTCTATGCTACCCCCCTCGCCACTGAGGGTGATGGATTCGCCCGCCATACCCGTGAGCCGCAGGATCTTTCCGTCGTCGTCAAATTCTAGCTCGTGTCCGCCGGGGGTACGGAGGCCCCGGACGAAATTGTCGTCCTCTGCAGGCAGGTGGGCTGGATAGCGGCTGCCGTGCAGGCTGCCCAGTATCACCGGGTAGCGGGGATCGTCATCCAGGAAGCCCAGTACCACCAGCTCATCGATGGACGGCCGGAACACGGTGCCGCTACCGTCCCCGGCCGTCAGAGTGGCCAGACGGGCCCATCGCCCCTCTCCGGAGGGATCGATGGCGGGCAGGATCACCTTGATCCGGTGCTCACCCTGGGGATCCTCGAGGGCCGTTACCCGGCCCAACTGCAGCCCCGACACCGCCGGCATCACCCCGCCCGCGGGCGGGGAGCTGATGGCGTGCTGCTCGGCGAACCACTCCGAGGAGAGCCCCAGTTGCAGGTAGGTCGTCCACCCCCCCTCGTTCAGTTGGTGGCGTACCCCGGAGACGTAGGCTGCCCCGTTGAACACCTCCCCGAGTCCCGCCAGCTCTACTGAATCACCCACCCCGACGGAGGCGTGGCCCAGAATTTCCGCGACGCCCCGGACCCGCCCCAGGGCGCTGCGGCGTGCCGCCGCCGCGACGC